>CBDUBK010000288.1:0-4108 GCA_965365375.1 uncultured bacterium
ATTTTTTCTTCTGCGCGTTTGCGGATGTAAGCGTACCCGCGGCAATCAGCATCATCAGTATGAAAAAGCAATTTTTTCTCATTTGGCTTTCTTTAGGTGGACTTGGATTGTTACGAAAATATATAATTTTTCCCACAGATTGTGGATTAAAATCAACGTTCCTCCTGGTCTATTATTGCCGTTAATGCCAGTAACTTGCAGTCTTACATCTTCATTTCCAATTATTTTGATACGGATCAACAGCAAGGGGCAACCCCTGCAGGATCCGGAGAGTCTGATTAAATAAGTGTCGATCCCATGAAATTTTCGCATTTACACGTACATACCCAATACTCTTTACTGGATGGGGCCGCTTCCATTCCATCACTCTATAAAAAAGCGATCGAGGACGGTATGCCTGCGCTGGCCATCAGTGACCACGGTAATATGTTCGGCGCTTTTGAATTTGTAGCCCAGGCTTACAAGCATCTTGATGAACATGGAAAACCCAAAGTGAAACCCATTGTCGGTTGTGAATTTTATGTAACAACAGACCGGCACAGGAAGAGTTTTACCAAGGATGAGAAGGACCAGCGCTTTCACCAGATACTTCTTGCAAAAAATGAAACAGGTTATCGTAACCTAACCAAACTCACTTCTTTAGGTTACATGGAAGGTCTGTATGGTAAGTATCCGCGTATTGATAAAAACCTGATTGAACAATACCACGAGGGCCTCATCGCCACCACCTGTTGCCTCGGTGCCATGGTGCCCCAGGCCATCCTGAAAAAGTCAGAAGCGGAGGCGGAGACCGAATTCAAATGGTGGCTGAATTTGTTTGGGGAAGATTTTTACGTGGAGTTCCAGCGCCATGGTATGGCTGAGCAGGACCGGGTAAATGAAGTGCTGATCAAATTCGCGAGAAAGCACAATGTTAAGATCATTGCTTCCAACGATTCGCATTATGTGAACCAGGATGATTTCACCGCGCATGACATTCTTCTTTGTATCAATACGGGAGAAAAAGTAGCCACCCCTGCCCTTCGCGAATTCAGTGACGATGATATCCTGATCAAGGATAAACGATTTGCTTTTCCCAATGACCAGTTCTATTTTAAAAAGACCGAAGAAATGGCCAGGGCCTTCAAGGACCTGCCCGAAGCACTGGATAATACCAACGAAATCGTTGACAAGGTTGAATTGCTCAACCTGAAAAGAGATATTCTCCTGCCGGCCTTCCCCATCCCAAAAGAATTCCAGGTGCATATGGATGCCAACCTGAACCAGTGGGAATACCTCAAACACATTTCGTACGAAGGGGCCAGGAACCGCTATTCAGAGATCACTGAAGAGATCCGTGAGCGGATCGATTTTGAATTGTTCACCATTAAGAACATGGGCTTCGCGGGTTACTTCCTGATCGTATCAGATTTTATCAGGGCCGGCCGCCAGCTTGGAGTATTTGTTGGTCCGGGCAGAGGTTCAGCAGCGGGCAGCGTGGTAGCTTATTGTATCGGTATCACCAATATTGACCCCATCAAATACAACCTCCTTTTTGAAAGGTTCCTGAATCCGGACCGTAAGAGCATGCCGGATATTGATACAGATTTCGATGATGTGGGCAGACAGAAGGTGATCGATTACGTGGTTGAAAAATACGGCCGCAACCAGGTAGCACAGATCGTGACCTATGGTACCATGGCCGCCAAAATGAGCATCAAGGACGTGGCAAGGGTAATGGATCTTCCCCTCCCCGAATCAAATGCACTCGCCAAACTGGTTTCTGACCGTCCGGGTACCAAACTGCACCGGATGCTTCATGCTCCCCTCACCGCCAAGGACGGGGAGTCACCACTGGACGCTGATTACAGTAGCGAAGATGTGGAGAATGCCAAAAAGCTGAGAGAAATTTATAATGGCAAAGGGCTTCCCACGGATGTGCTTCATATCGCTGAAAGACTGGAAGGTTCCGTCCGGAATACAGGTATCCATGCCGCGGGAATCATCATTGCACCCAAGGATCTCACCGAACTGATCCCGGTCTTCACCTCCAAGGATACCGACCTATGTATCACACAAATTGAAGGTTCCATCATTGAAGATTCCGGTGTGATCAAAATGGACTTCCTGGGTCTGAAGACTTTATCAATAATTAAAGATGCCCTTCAGTTAATACGTGAAAATCATGGAGTTGAGATTGACATCGATAATATTCCTTTAGATGACATAACGACATATGAGCTTTATCAGAGGGGTGATACCATTGCTACTTTCCAGTTCGAAAGTCCGGGTATGCAGAAGTACCTCAAGGAGCTCAAGCCTGACCAGTTCGCGGACCTTATTGCTATGAACGCTCTCTACCGCCCGGGTCCTATGGCTTATATTCCAAGGTATGTGGACCGCAAGCACGGGCTCGAAGAAGTGAGTTATGATATTCCTGAAATGCAGGAATACCTGGAAGAAACTTATGGCATCACGGTCTACCAGGAACAGGTGATGCTGCTGGCCCAGAAGATCGGGGGATTCAGCAAGGGAGACGCGGATGTGCTCCGGAAGGCCATGGGTAAAAAGGACAGGAAGACGCTTGATAAAATGAAGGGCAAATTCATTGAGGGTGCTTCATCCAAAGGTCACCCTGCAAAAGTGCTGGAAAAAGTATGGGGCGACTGGGAAGCCTTTGCGCAATATGCCTTTAATAAATCCCACTCCACCTGTTACGCTTTTGTAGCTTACCAGACCGCCTATCTTAAAGCCCACTACCCTGCTGAATACATGTCAGCAGTACTGAACCACGCAGGTGCCATCGAGAAACTGACCTTCTTCATGGAGGAATGTAAAAGGATGGGGCTTAAAGTTCTCGGGCCAAGCATCAATGAATCGCTCAAGGGTTTTGCCGTGAATGAAGCGGGCGAGATCCGTTTTGGATTAGGTGGCCTCAAGGGTGTAGGTGAAAATGCCATTGAAAATATTATCACTGAAAGAAAAAAGGACGGCCGCTATAAGGATCCATTTGATTTTATCAAGCGGGTGAACCAGAGGTCAGTGAATAAACGCACCCTGGAAAGCCTGATCTATGCAGGTGCTTTTGATGAATTCGGGCAGTTGCACCGGGCCCAGTATTTCTGTGTGGCTGATGGTGAAACCCAGACCGGTCTTGAGAAGCTCACCAAGTATGGAAGCATCGTGCAGGCCCAAAGCGTGAACACTACCAATACACTTTTTGGTGACCTGCCTGCCGTAATGGATATCAAAACACCTCATATCCCTAACTGTCCGCCCTGGTCGCTGACCGAACAACTGGACAAGGAAAAGGAAGTGACGGGGATCTATCTCTCCGGCCATCCACTGGATCATTATAAATTCGAGATCCGGCATTACGGTATCACCACCATCCAGGATTTCAACGAGGTGAAGGATTCACAAACACTCGCTTCAGCGGGTAAAACCTATAAACTTTTAGCGCTCGTTTCTGTAGCCAATCACCGCATATCGCGGCAGGGAAATAAATTCGGATCGTTTGTCCTGGAAGATTATTCAGGAAAAACCGAACTGGTTTTATTCGGTGATGATTATGTAAGGTATAATGCCTACCTGCAGCAGGGACAGGCCGTTTTCCTGACGGGTTCATTCAAGCAGCGTTTTAATAAATCGGAATTCGAGTACAAACTGACCAGTCTTGCCCTGGCGGAGAATATCAAAAAACAGCTGACCAAACAACTGCAGCTGGAACTGGATGTCCGGAATATTGAAAAGGACACGATTGAATTCCTCAGTGAGAATGTTAAAAAATTCCCGGGCAAGACCAGCCTCAGGATCATTGTATCTGAACCGAAGAACCAGCTCAAAGCCAATTTCATTACTATGGATAGTGGAGTGGAAATGAATGATGAACTGGTGCATTTCCTGGACCTGAAGCCGGAGATTGATGTGCAGGTAGTACCTGTGTAATATTGCTTTTATCTATGGGCTGATAGAAAGAAAGATCGCGGCAGGCAGGAGTGGTTGGATAAATTTGTGGAGACCGTGACAAATCAGCATATAAAACCCGGTTGGAGCTAAATTTGCAGTTACCCATTATCGTTTGTCTTATTAAATAAATACAATTATGGCACAAGCATTCACAGATTCA
>CBDUBK010000289.1:0-4089 GCA_965365375.1 uncultured bacterium
ACACTGCAGCACCGGTTGTGCCTGTACGTTATGCAGATGGTACCTATGGAGACCCTGCGGATTACCCAATCGGTAACTCCACTAACAACCCTCAGATCCAGCTGGATTTCTTTGACCAGACATCAAGAAATTACAGGGCAACAGGAAATGTTTTCGGAGAGATCCGTTTTCATAAAAACCTGAATTTCCGCAGCAGCTTCGGTGGGGAATTCGGAGAGGGTGAGGTGTTGAACTATAATCCTGTTTACACATCGGCCCAGGGAAATACCATCCAGTTCAACAACATCAGCAAACTCTCCGTATCCAGGGCGCAGGTGCGTAACTGGATCCTGGAGAATACACTGACCTTTGACCAGAATGTAGGTGACCATACTTTCAAATTCTTACTGGGTCAGTCTGCACAGCGATATAAATCTTACAATATCAGTGCAACAGCAGATAACGTTCCCCGTACCAGCGACGGTGATCTTTACCTGACACTGGGACCAAATACCACAACCAATCCAAGAACCGTTACAGATGGCGGAGCCCTTTCCACCTATGCCTCTTATTTCGGAAGACTGAATTATTCATTTATGAACCGTTACCTCCTTACTGCTTCTTTAAGGGCGGATGGTTCCTCTAAATTCATCGGTAGTGAACGCTGGGGTTATTTCCCTTCTGTAGGATTAGGCTGGGTGATCTCTGATGAAAACTTTATGGCTGAACAAGGTGTATTTGACTACCTGAAACTGAGAGGAAGCTGGGGTAAAGTAGGTAACGCTGCCGTTCCTGCCAACCTTGCTACCCAACTGGTAGACCGCAAAGCCGGATTTACTGCTATCATCGGTGGCCAGGCTTTACCAGGTGCAAGCATCACCAGCATTGTTCCTCCGATCATCTATTGGGAAAGAGGTGTTGGTACCAATATCGGACTGGAAGGTGACCTGATGAGCAGGAGACTTCATTTCGAAATTGACTGGTACAACAGGAAAACCGAACAGGGTATTTTCGATATTACTGTATTCGGAACACTGGGCCTTGCAGGAAGTACGATTCTGGGCAACCAGGCAGATTTCGAAAACTCCGGTTGGGAATTCAGCCTCGGCTGGTCTGATAATATCAACAGCCGCGTGAATTATTCCATCAACGGAAACTTCAGTGCCAACAACAATAAAGTGCTTTCTGTGGTGACCGGTAACATTCCTATCTACGGGGGTGGTGCTGCTGCAACCGGCGGACAGTTAAGTACAAGAACAATTGTGGGACAACCCATCGGCCAGTTTTTTGGTCTTCAGGTGGACGGCATATTCCAGAGCGCTGCAGAAGTTACAGGTTCCGCTCAGCCTAATGCCAAACCTGGTGATTTCAGGTATGTGGATACCAATAAAGATGGTGTGATTGATGCGAAAGACAGGGTTGTTTTAGGAAATCCAAATCCTAAATACAGCTATGGTATCAACTCCAATTTCACTTATCGCCAGTTTGATCTCACATTGGACCTGCAGGGTGTTTCCGGTGTACAGGTTTATAATGCGAACAAAGGTTTACGTTTTGGTTCTGAGAATTTCAGCAAGGACTTCTTTGACAACCGCTGGAATGGTGCGAACACTTCCAATGAATATCCTTCTGCCAATATTGGTGGTGGTACCAACTACATTCCCAATTCATGGTATGTGGAAGATGGAAGCTATTTCAGGATCAGGAATGTGCAACTGGGATATACTTTGCCAACCAACCTCACATCAAGATGGAGCCTGAGCAGGGTTCGTTTTTACCTGAATGCGCAGAATGCTTTCAATTTCTTCAGCTATACCGGCTTCACTCCTGAAATTTCAGGTGGCAGCCCGATCAATGCAGGAATTGACAATGGTATTTACCCGCTTTCCGCTACATATAATTTTGGTGTAAACGTTAGTTTTTAATTATTGAAATAATACGATTATGAAATTTCATAAATATTTAAAAAATACTGCAGCAGTCGCATTAACGATTGCCCTGGTATCACAGACAGGCTGTAAAAAATCCTTCCTGGATGTGCCCCCACAGGGACAACAACCGGGACAGCAATTCTGGCAAACCCAGGATGACGCTACCCAGGCCGTGAGTGCCATGTATGGCAACCTGCGCACATGGGAAATGGTAGCCTTCGCTCCTATTGCTGTTGAAAGCATGGGTTCTGACGAAGTGGAAAAAGGCAGCAGCCCCGGTGATGCCACCTTCATGAACAATTTTGACAATTTCACCCATACTTCCACAGAAGGACAGGTGAATGATTTCTGGCTGGGCCAGTACCGTTCCATCAATCTTGCCAACCAGGTGATTGATAATGTTCCGGACATCACTATGGACGCAACATTGAAGAACAGGTATATCGCAGAAGCGAAATTTATCAGGGCTTACAGTTACTTCAGGCTGGTACGTGCATTTGGTGGTGTACCGCTGAGACTCGGTCTTCCTGAAACTCCTGAAGAATATAATCTTCCCAGGGCTTCTAAAGAAGAAGTATATGCAGCCATCGAGCAGGACCTGACTGATGCGGCAGCAGTATTGCCGCAGACTTATGGACCTGTTGATATTGGACGTGCTACCAAAGGAGCCGCGCTTTCACTGCATGCGAAGGTTTCCATGTACCAGCAGAAATGGGCGCAGGTTCTCGCCCTTACCAACCAGGTGATAGGAATGGGTTATTCCCTGTTTCCGAATTTTGAAGCCCAGTTCAGGATCCCTAATGAAAATAACCAGGAGTCCATCTTCGAGATCCAGGCACAGAAATTACCCAGCATCCCTGGTGCATCCAACAGCCAGTACTCACAGGTACAGGGTGTAAGAGGTATCAACTGGGGCGGATGGGGTTTCCATGTTCCCACGATTGAGCTGGTGAATGCATTTGAAGCAGATGATCCCAGGAGAGATGCCACGATCATCTTCAGAGGTGAGACTACACCACAGGGTGATGTAGTGCCTCCTACTGGTGACAATCCAAGGTATAACCAGAAATCATATGTGCCTTCCACTTACTGGCAGTCTGGTTTCACTGAAGGTGCTGACCAGAACATCCGTGTGATCCGTTTCGCGGAAGTACTGCTGATGAATGCGGAAGCAGCCAATGAACTGAACAATCCTACACAGGCGAAACTTTCTTTGAATAAAGTAAGGGAAAGGGCAAGAGGCGGCAATCCTGCTATTCTTCCTGATGTAACAACGAATGACCAGGCGCAATTGCGTGCTGCCATCTGGCATGAAAGAAGAGTGGAACTGGCCATGGAATTTGACCGTTTCTTTGATGTGATCAGGCAGGGCCGTGGCGCACAGGTATTCGGACCAAAAGGTTTCCAGGCTGGTAAGAATGAACTTATGCCAATCCCTCAAAACCAGATTGACCTGAGTGCTGGTGTACTCACACAAAATCCCGGTTATTAATAACAACTAAAAAAAGTTTTATGAAAAGATTCAATAATAAAATCTGGAGCACCTGTGGAGCAGTTCTGTTGCTGAGTGCCACGTTTTTTTCCTGCCAGGATAAAGATGGCATCAATGATTACGCTCCCATCAAACCCATTGGAGGATATTCCAGTTCCAGTGAGATCGCTCCTGGAGCACTGGTTGCCAAATGGTCTTTTGACGGCAGTCCAATCGACAGCGTGAACAACCTCAATGGTACAGCCACGAATGTAACCTTCGTTCCCGGCCGTAAAGGCCAGGCTATGAAGGGAGCAACCAATGGATTCATCTCTTACCCAACTCCGGGAACAGCTATCACTGACCTGGAAAGTTTTACGGTTACCATGTGGATCAACACGCAGAAACATGATGGAGGCGCGCAATCAGTTTTCATGCTGCCGCGTACCAGTGATTTCTGGGGTAATATGTTCATGCTGATTGAAGGCAATAACACAGCTTCTGATTCCATGCTGGTGAAGTTTCATTTCAATGGCCAGTGGGCTGAGCTGACTAATACCAACCGTTTACCGGATATGTATGGCGGATGGAGACATCTTGCTTTCTCTTATAATGCAACCAACTCTAAATTCAATGTTTACCTGAATGGTGTAAAAAGAAGCCTGCCAGCCAGTATGGTTGACAGGGTAAGCGGTGGCAATCCATTAG
>CBDUBK010000290.1:0-4078 GCA_965365375.1 uncultured bacterium
ATATCACTTTGCTGGCTGTTACCACTGGTGCAACAGATGCATGACCTAAAGGAACTGAGACCCGCCCCAGGCTGTCGGTAATAACAGTGCCTCCTGGTGGAGTGCCATCGTTTACCAGGTAAACATCCTGGAAAAGAATGGCATCGGCTCCTTTATCCCGGGCTTTTTGGATGGCTTTTTCCTGCATGCGTTCCAACTCCCCTTGCGCATAAAGGCCATATTCCGGATAACCCTTACCTATAATCGTGTAAGGTTTTTTGATGGTAGCGGGATCCACGTAAACATCCACCTGACTGGTAGGTGTTGATGCGCTGCCTAAATAACGGACGTTAACGGAAAAACATGAAACGAGAAAAAAGCTTGAAAATATTAATAAGTAGAAACGTGACATAAGCTTTGAATTTGGTGTTTTGGATAACCAAATCTCATAAAGGCTCTGTCATGGCGGTGTTAACGGACTTCTAAGAGGTGGATATAAAAACGTTAATCCTTATTTTCCTCATCATCTGTGGGAGTAAGCGGAGGGGTGTCCTCATGTATGAGTTCTTCCATATTGCGGTCGGCGGAGATCTTTCCTGTTTCTTCCAGCATACGCATATCCTTGGCATCTTTTAAGAAGGAGGATGCGAAAATAAAATCATTTAGTCTTTCATTTTTGCTGAAGATGATCTCGCTGCTGTTTCCTTCCCATTCCTTTCTTCCCTGGTACATGTAAATAATATGGTCACCGATCTCCATTACAGAGTTCATGTCATGGGTATTGATCACCGTTGTGATCTTATATTCATCGGTGATCTCCTTGATCAGCTGGTCGATCAGTCCTGATGTTTGCGGATCCAGGCCGGAGTTAGGCTCATCTACAAAAAGATATTTGGGATTAAGTACGATTGCCCTTGCAATACCCACACGTTTCATCATACCACCGCTGAGTTCTCCAGGAAATTTTTTGTTGGCTCCCTGCAGGTTCACTCTTTCCAGAACTTCGTTCACTCTTTTCAGTTTATTCTTCCTGGTATCCCGCGTAAACATGTCCAAAGGAAAAATAATATTCTCTTCCACGGTCATACTGCTGAAGAGGGCTGAACCCTGGAAGAGCATGCCGATCTCCTTCCGGATCTCTTTTTTTTCATCTATGCTGAGGTTCACAAAATCACGTCCGCCATAAGTTATGGAACCACTGTCAGGTGCGAAAAGTCCAACGATACATTTCATAAAAACCGTTTTCCCACTACCGCTCGCGCCGATGATCAGGTTGCACTGCCCGGCATTCATTACCGCGCTTACATCTTCAATCACGGTCTTCCCGCCAAATCCTTTCTTCAGGTTGTTTACTTCAATCATATTTTAAATTTCGCAAGACTGAACAGAAAAACAAAAAATGAGAGCAGCCAGAGTGCAAACAAAATCCTTTTTACCTGGAACAATTGATTATTGCCGCCTTCAATGGAATAAATTTCATACCATGAATCCGGGAAAAAATACCTGTTTATTTTCTCGCGAATACCATAAACCGCTTCATTATTGATCCTGTAATGATAATACAAAGGAAGCTGATGCTGGTAATAAGCAGGTAATTCCCTGGCGTTCACAGGACTTTTTTCCCATCCACCCTTATCATTCCTGTAAACCGTAAGCTGGGCATTTTTGGTTGCAGAATCTCTTACTGCCAAAAGGTCAAGAAATGTTCCATTCCCGTTACGTGTGGCCATTATATTATGAGTGAGGTCCACCATTACCCATCTGCCGATTTCGGGAATGTAAACCTCATTCAAAACATGGCGGTCACCGGCCTTCATCATTTCTATATACCGGCAGGCGATATCCTGCGTCCAGGAAAAATAAGCATACATAGCGGCAAACTGACCGCACCAGAGTTTTTGGGAGGTATCGGCTGATAATAATTTGAATTGCTGCAGGGGGGACAAAGGGGGGAGTTCTGACGAGGGCACTCCCAGTTGCCGGTGAAATTTTTCATATAGGAAACTTCCTGTAAGTAAAACCTTGTCAAATCCCGACAGGGAATCTTTAAGCACACTGTCCATGATCTGCTTTGCTTCCGCAAATTCTTCCCGGGGGTAATCATCAATAAAACGGCTCCATTTCCCGGCACATTCGCGGTCGCAGGTCTGGTAAAGTTCGCGGTAGCTGCTGATGGGCCGGTACTGGAAATGATCACGGAATATAAATACGAGGATGTTGATCCCTGTAAATACAAGAAAGAGAATAAGCAGGAACCTTTTTCGGCGCATGTTATAAAAGTAAGGCGGAAAGCACATAGTCCGCGAGCAGGATCGTGATGCAGCTCACGATCACCGAGCGGGTGCTGGCCCTTCCGATCTCCAGCGCACCTCCTTTTACATAATAACCATAATAAGAAGGTATACTTGAAATGATGAAGGCAAAAGTATAAGCCTTCACCATGGCAAAAAATGTATTGTAAGGAATGAAGCCCATGAGCAGACCCTTGTCAAATTCATCTGTTGAGATGATGCCGGCCATGGAACCCGCGAGCCTTCCTCCCCATAGTCCGAGTACCGTAGCAATTACAACCAGCATAGGTATTACCAGCAATGCTGCTACTATTTTTGGAAGAATGAGATAAGCCTTGGTATTGATGCCCATGATCTCCAGTGCATCGATCTGTTCTGATACCCTCATATTTCCCAGTTCTCCCGCGATCTTACTGCCTACTACACCTGCAAGTACAATACAAACAAGTGTCGGCGCGAATTCAAGGATCACCGTGTCACGCACGATCTGCGCAATAGTATATGTTGGAATGAATGGACTGGTAAGCTGGTAAGCCGTTTGAACAACTGACACCGCGCCAATGAAAACGGAAATGATGGCAACGATCCAGAGTGAACCGATACCGATCTCGGAGCACTGGTGCATGAACTCCTTCCAGTACATTCTCCAGTTCTCCGGCTTGGAGAACATGCCTTTGATCATCAAAAGAAATTTCCCGATCTCACTGAATAAGGTCATAGTTGTTTTTGTTTCGTGAAGGCTGTTGGCTAATGGCCATTAGCCAATAGCCAATGGCTATCCTTGGGTCATTTCGTCTTTCCGTTTCTTAAATCTTTTCCACCATGGCGATTTTTTCACCATCTCCTCTGCTGATACCTGGCTTTTGATCTGCGCGTCTATCACCGCGATGGTGGCCATGTTTACGATATTACGAACGGAACTGCCTAATTGCAATACGTGCACCGGCTTTTTCAGTCCCAGCAAAATCGGGCCAATGGCATCAGCGGCTCCGAGTTCCTTCAGCAGGTTATAAGCAATATTGCCTGCAGCGAGGTTGGGGAAGATGAGCACATTCACATCCTTGTCAACCAGTTCGCTGAAAGGATAATTCTCTTTCATCAGTTCATTATTGAAAGCGATGCTGGCCTGCATCTCACCATCGATGATCAGGCTGGGTATCTGCTTCTTCACAATATCCCTGGCTTCCGCCATCAGTCTGGCCTCTGGCGAATTACTGCTTCCGAAATTGGAATAACTGAGCATGGCAATACGCGGAATGATATTGAAATGCCTTACTTCCCTGGCTACCATCATGGTGATCTCCGCAAGTTCCTGTGCTGTCGGGTGAAAATTCACCGTTGTATCAGCCAGGAACAATGGTCCTTTTTTGGTGAGCATAAGATACATGCCCGCAATGCGGTTGGTACCATCTTCCATACCGATACACTGGATGGCGGGGCGGATCGTATCCGGGTAATTTTTCGAAAGACCCGAGATCATGGCATCCGCGTCACCGGTTTCCACCATCATGCTTCCGAAATAGTTCCTGTCCTTCATCACTTTCTTTGATTCATAATAATTGAATCCTTTACGGTGACGTTTTTTGAAAAAGAGTTCCGCATACTGGTTGCGCCTTGCATCTTCGCTGTCATTCCTCGGATCAAAAATCGGTAACCCTTCCAGGTCAATACCGTTACCCTGCGCGATGGCTTTGATCTTGATTTCATCACCTAACAGTATGGGGTAACCGATACCTTCATCGAACACCACCTGTGCTGCTTTGAGGATCTTGAGATTGTCGGCTTCAGCGAATACAATTCTTCGTGGA
>CBDUBK010000291.1:0-4078 GCA_965365375.1 uncultured bacterium
GGCACGCCCCATGATACAGACCCGTTCCCCTGGTTGAATTTTGAAATTCAGATCCCTTAAAATCTGCCTGCTTTCATAACTGAATCCCAATCCTTCAGCCTCTATGGCTGGAGGCATTGAGGATTCCAGCAGGTACTTACCACCCGATTCAACAGGTTTGTCTGTGAGTTTGCCAATCTTCTCTACAGCAGTCATGATATCATAAACACTGTCAAGATTGGTGATGATTCTTTCAATGGAAGTGATAATGGTAAGAATGATAATTTCAGCAGCTACAAACTGCCCGATATTGATTTGCTGGTTCAATAATAACAATACCCCACCTACCAGCATGGCAGCGGTAATCAATACCTTGAAGGCCACCAGTATCTTGTACTGGAATTCCAGCACTTTGAAATGGCTGGTTCTTGCAGTGAGATAATTACTGGTTTTCTCATCTGCTTTTACCAGGTGCAGCCCTGCATTGGAGAATTTGAAGGATTTAACCATGCGCGCCAGTTCCTCCAGCCACCCGACCAGGCCATATTTATAAGAACTTTCCGCCAGGCTGCTTTGTAATCCCTTGTTTCCTGTAGTTCGAAGAATGAGCCATAACAACATTATGATCAGCAGGCCAAAAAAAATAAAAAACGGGTGATAAAAAGAAAGCAGGAGCAAGCCAAAAAATATCTGGATCACCGCTGTTGGCAGGTCCAGCAGCAATTTGGCAAATCCTTTCTGAAGAGAAATGGTGTCAAAAAACCTGTTTACCAGTTCCGGCAGGTAAAAGCCATCCACTTTTTTCAGATCAAGTCTTGGAATGCGGTCGGCAAAAGCAAAAGAATACCGGACAAATATGCGCTGCTGAATTTTTTCAATCACTTTCATCTGGTTGATCTGGATAATACCGGTAAACAAAACAGCAAGCACCAGCACGATTATGAGGATCGTTAATGATGCAGATAGGGTGCCTCCCAGCACGAAGCCAATGATGGCCTGGATACCTACGGGAATCGTTAATTGAATGAGGCCACTCAGTATGGCGAAAAAATAAATGGCAGAGATCTCTGATTTTTCTTCCTGCACAAGTTTCCATAACCTGGTAACAGGGCCTGTAGACTGGACCATGAAAAATTAATTGAAATGAAAAAAATGAAAATGCAATGATCAGGCAACAGGTACCTGGTCGGGAGGAGGCGTAATAAGATCTTTTATATGTAAAAGATCAGGATGATCGGAATAAGGATTAAAAACGGGGTTATGATTGATTTCTGAAAAAGATAAAATACCTGTATTAATACATTCTTTTTCCTTCTTTTCTTCTGTACCGGTTTCGCCCCTGTCTTCTGCTTCCTGCACATAACCTATTGAGTCCGCCATGGCAATAAAATACCCGCAGGTATGGCCTGCCAGTAAAAAAATGATCAGTATGGTCATTAGCTTTTTCAAACCGGGTGCAAGTTGCAGGAGAACTTCCGGATGAAACGTTTTGTATAGCAGCAGGTTGTAGAAAATAGCTGATAGTTGTAGACTTTCAAGCTTCTTAACAATTACTTCAGAATTTACCCAGGCTAAAAAATGATTTCAAATTTTGAAAACAATGTTTTTCTTTTGAAACCAATATGCCCGGACTTGTTATAAAAAAATACAGGGAAATGAGAAATTATTCCCAGAAGTATGTGGCTTCAAAAATGGGCCTGTCGCAAAATGCCTACAGTAAGATTGAGAACAATATCACCGGTCTGACGGTACATCATGTAAAGGAACTCTCCAGGATCCTGGAAGTACCCATCGCAGATCTGTTGAAAGACGAATTTGAAATTCATAAGCCCCTGGTGGTTCCCCGAACGGTAACCAAAACCGACCTGCTCCAGCATGTAAATATGTTGCAAAAGATCATCCAGGATAAGCAGGCCCCAAAACATGACAGCTATATTGTTGCCATGTCGTTGATTATTGCCGCGGAAGGAACCTTGAGCTCCGTTCATTAATGGCAATTACATTCCTGGAAAAGCTCTCTACGCCGGTTTCGACAAACATCATCCAAACCCTTTCACCAGGAAAGCGGGTTAAAAGTGTGAAGATGCTTTCTGATACATTTCAATATAAAACCGCCCGGGTTTTTCCAGGCGGTTCACAATAATAAAAACTAAGGATGACTATTTTTTGAAAGGCACGATGTCTATGATTACCGTCCGGTTATAAAATCTTTCTTCAGGCAGATTATTTTCAAAAGGTGCCAGGCCGGCATCTTCTCCAAAACCGAAGGTCTCGAACTTTACACCCTTACGGCCAGTCTTCAATAAGGCTGCTTCGATGATCTTCTGTGTGCCTGCTGCCCTGTCATATGAGAGGAAGCCATTGTGATTTTCATCACCAATGATATCTGTGTGACCATGAATGATCACCGTTCCGTTCTCCGGAATCAATGGTGTTACCACATTGGAAAGGAAATCTTCATAAGCATTCAGAGATTTTGACCTGTCGAAATCAAACAGGATGCTGTAACGCATTCCTTCCTGTTGATCCTCATCGGTTTTAATTAAACTCACTGAACTTTCTTCCCTTATGATTTTACCTGAAATGGATTCTCCAACCATTACGATCCTATAGTTACCCTGCTTATTATTTCCAAGAATCGTTTTCCCTGAAACTGATGCCTGGTCTTTGGTATAGGGCCCGAAATGCTGAACAGTTCCTCTTTCATCAGTCACTTCAACCTTCCAGGATTTCAAAATTTCACCAGCTCCCTTAGCGTTAAAAATTACATGGCTGTCCAACGGATCAACCTGTACTGCCTTAATAACCACAGGCTTTAGAAATGGAGTAGCAGTGCCGCCAACCTGCATCAGCATTTCCCTGGAATTACTCATTATATCCACCCTCCTGTCTCCTTCGCGCAGCAAGGCAAGTTCCCGTGTCGCATCTGGCTGTTCGGATGGTATTACCGGTTTATCCCTGCCTTCTGTAATAATACGGTCTGCAGCAATTCCAAAAATTTTAACCAGGTAACCTTTAATATTTTCTGCCATCATTTTACCTTCTTCAGGATTTTTATCTGATGAGCCAACCAATGTGATTGTACTGTTTGGATTATACCTTAAACGGTCCCCTACTATATTCAGAATATTATGGTATACAGCCAGCTGTCTTGCAGAACGGCCATTAGATAAATTCTGAGGCTGGCTTTCCTGCAATTGTCCTTCTTTAAATGCCAATGCCTGTGCATTGTTCAGCATCACATAACGGATGGGAATTTCAACAGATCCCATGTTGAAAAAAACTGAATTACGCAGGGGGAATGATTCCTTTACCTGCCTACCGGGTGAAACAAGCTTTGGAGCGCGTACAGAAAAATTTATTTTTTGTTCTGCTGTTCTTTCTGTTACGGGCATTACCGTAGTTTTTTTACGGGAACCGATCTTCACCGCGAGGCCGGTTCTTATTGTATAAAATGACCAGGATTGGTTGGCGCGTGGAGCATGTCCTAAATCCGTTAAAAATGATACAAATGGAGAAAGGCTTACCTGGGTAGTGTTTGAAGGGGCTGATACCATGAAATCAAAGCCTGCACCTGCCTGTGCAGATAAAGAAGTTTTTCGCACCTGGTTCCATTCACCTCTCCTGTCTTCCTGCCTGTCCTGGGTATAATCAAATGTTTTGGCAATATTGAAGTTCAGCGTGGGCCCCGCAAAAACATAAAATGAAGAAGAGAATGGCGCGAGTCGCAGGCTTGGCTCAATCGCCAGGTAACTGATATTGGTTTTAAGATCAGCAGGGCAATCACAGGGAGCCATCACACCATCAAATTTACCTCCGCGGTTGTCGTAGGCGATATTCAACATGCCACCCCATCTTTTATTTGGCCTGTATTCTGTTAACAATGAAAAGTAAGGCTTTACCCCAGAACCCTTATGAAAGGCTGCAGGTACAGTCAGGTCTTCATTCAGCACCTGGGTGGTACCACGATAAAAATTAAAATTGGCTGCTGCTGATTCGCCAAACCACCATTTGGGCTCGGAACGTTTTACCTGCTGGGCTTTTGTGGCAGAGGCGGTGAGCAATAACCCTAGAATTAGCAGGGGTATTTTTTGCTTCA
>CBDUBK010000292.1:0-4071 GCA_965365375.1 uncultured bacterium
TTGATGGAGCTTTGTGTTGTGGTCATCTCAATGAACTTCAAAATGCGCTGTCCGTAATCGGCTGTTACGGGAGTACACTCTACACATTTAAATACTCTTGAACCAAAAGCACCTTCATCATCCAGGAGTTTTCCTCCAACAATGATCTCCATGTTCCTTAATTCTTCAAAACTCAGGTTTTTGATCAGCGCGATTCTTTTATCAATAGGGGCGCTACCGTTGCGGAAATTATTCGTGTTGGCATTGCTCTCTGATTTGCTGAAGAGGGAAGCGGATGTGTTGAAGGATTTTGAACCTGCTTTCAGGCTTCTGAATTCAATATTTCCATAAAGGTCTTCAGTACCATCGAGGTCTCTAACATTACCTACATCCATTCTTTCCAGTTCCAGCTCCACATCAAATTTGAGATCAGTTAGTTCAGGCTGGGTGCAAACCTTGTTTTCAAACTGGGTGGAATAAGAAACAATGGCCTGCACACCATCTTTCAGAAAATTCATGGTATAGGCAATCGGAACACCCTGGTTACTGGGTCCCCAGTTTCTTAATGATCCGATCAATGAAATGAGTTGGTCAAGATTGGTGAGTTGGGTTGAAGAATTTGCAGGAATTCCGAGGCCCCTGCCTACTGCAACCATTTTACTAACTGTAGAACTGAATTTTGCTCTTGCTTCAGCGCTGATATTCACTGCAACTGAACCCTGGTCAGCAGGACCTGTTACACCTACTGCCTGGCTCACTGCAGCTGTTAATTCTGTAATGGATTTATCAGATTCAAAATATACAAAACCAATAGAGCCATACAAAACGCTTGAAACATAAACTACATTATTGGGAACATCATTTCCTGCAACAGGACTCAGGAATTTGGTGTAATCTTCATTGGTTGGTGAGGCATCGATGGAGTAAAATGAATAATGTACTTTAAGCAACAGCCTTGATTTGCTTCCGAAACTGCTGGCTGATGCATTGGCGCTTACATTTGCATTGGCTCCTACAGGAACACCGGTGAGTATTGTCATCAGCTCGGCCGGAACACTTGCTGATAAATTGTATCCAAGCTTCACCGCTAATTCTTCCTGGGTTGTGGCTTCAATAAATTCAAGCTGAAGGTTTGCCGGAGGATTGGCATTGGCGTTACGGTTGATGATCCTGCTTTGAGCATTCCTGAATGAAGCCTGGGAGTAGTCTTCACCCGGTTCGTCGCCAATCATTTCCGTCGGGTTTTGAGCCGGACCAGATAAAGTGAACAGGTTTGCGGATATGCGGTAGGGTTGCCGCTGGTAAGATGCGGGTGGAATGTAAAACCCCAACTGGTTATTGATGATCCTTGTGGCATCAAGCAGCGCGCCGGGGAAAATGAATTCTGTCTGGTTGTAAACCGGCAATGCCTGGTAATCGATCTTTGCATTTACATTCCTTGTAACGCAGGAATAATCGCCATCTTTTACCGGTGACGACACAGTGGTTTGAGGTGGAGCGGAACTGCCCGTTCCGCCTTTGTTGAGTGATACAGTGGAACGGTTATTTGACTGGCCTGCATTTGCAATGGTGGTTTTGGGAACGTTCTTCAGGAATTTGCTGAGATTTTTGTAGTAGGTGGCTGACAGGTTCCTGTTGACAGGGCTGATGGTTTTTACCTGGGAAATAGGTGTAACCGTTGTTTTGACCTGGGCCACTGCAGATGCTGAGATAACAACCAGTGCCAGGAACAGTACTGTTTGGGAGTACCATGGAGTTTGTTTCATAATAGAAATTTTAAAGTGTGTTATAAAAAGATTATCGCATCATGCAACTGATGGTTGCAATAGGTGTGAACGTTTGCATTTTCCAGCGTGAATCGAATACGCAGCGCATGCCATAATTGATGATCACGCTCCTGCTGATCCTCCAGTCACCACCGATACTTAGCGTGTTGGGGTGCACTACATCCCATTTTACTGAGTTGCCGACCACTTCAAATCCGCCCGGTGCAGTGAATACTTCAGTGAGTGCTTCAACTGGTGTCTTCAGTCCTTTTTTCTCATAGAGGAATTCAATAAAGAAGGTGTAGATCGAGCCACCATACCGCAGGTTCATACCCATGCTGTACAGTGTGTTTTCCGCCACAGCTTTTTGCGTTGACTCTTCAAGGGTTGTTTTATCCCTGATCAAAAAATCCAGTTCTTCTTCATACCAGCTGCTGCGGATCAACCCGGAGAGCAGGAATTTTTTCCCGATGCCCACACTGCCATTGAGCCATCCTGAAAATCCTGTGTTCCTGTTGAGCCTTAAAGTTTTCAGTGAGCCGGCGCTATCTGTTTTATAGGAATACACACGCCCGATAGCAAGATCAAGTGAAGAAGCATTCCAGTATTCATCAACATAAATTTTTGCACGGCCATTGATCTCGGCATTTCGTCTTGAATGAATGGTCATGAGTTGTTCCTGTGTAGACTGGATCTGGTTGCGCAGTTCTGGTTTTGCCAGAATATCCGTTGTGGTGTCAAGGGTATGTTTGAGTATGCGGAGCTGTGAATCAAGGTTGTATTGTTCCTGCGCAAACCTTTCACCGATATCCATAAAAAGTTCACGCGCCATCAAAGGATCTCTTTGTTTCAGCAGGTTGAGTTTGACCGCGCCGCCTATGCGCCTGTCATTGTTTTCATCGAGTACAGAACCTATGGAAAGATCAGTAGATGCCAGCCTGCGCATAAAACCAGGTGCCTGCTGGTATTTACTGAGATCACGTCGGTTGTAAAACATTTCCCAGATGGGTTGCGACTGGATGGCGAGGTTGGGATTGAGCTTCCATGATTTGAATGACCAGTCCACTTTGAAATCCTTGATATCTGATGTGCGGTTGATCTGTGAGGAGGTCACACCCATGAGATCAAATACAGGCGCCGCGGGTATGCTGAATTCTTTGGGAGATAGGCGGCCGGCTTTTTCTTCTGTTTGTTCCTGCGCATGTACCAGTGGGATCAATGCAAGGAAAAACAGGGTGATAATGAGGCATCGCATGTTGAGTGGTTTTATGTGTGAATGACCGGACGAATCTCCACTCTTTGGATGCCTTGTTCAATACCTCATTGGGTGAAATTTTGGGAGAACAGTTCCAAGTTCATAGTTGAAAGTTCAAAGTCGGGTCGATTAGAGAATAGGATGATCATATTATTCGGAAGTCGGAAGTCGGTAATCGGCAGTCTGTAGTCTGAAAGTTCAAAGTCGGTCGTTTAGAGAATGGAATTGATGGTGTTATCGAAGTGAGTTTAACCGCAAAGGACGCAGAGGGAGGCGCAAAGAATGCGCAAAGTATATATGCAGGCTGCTTCCGGATTTTTAAAAGTTCAAATCGTAACCAGTAGTGCATTTATGAATTGAGTTCACCGACTTTGAACTTTTAACTATGAACTTTGAACTAATATGTACTACTTCGAATTAAGTTCACTGACTATGAACTTTCAACTCTGAACTAATCCCTGCTGCTGCGCCTTCAGTATGGCTTCTGCTCTGGATGCGACGTGGAGTTTTTTGTAGATTTTTTTTACGTGGGTCCTTACCGTTTCATAACTGATGAAAGAACGGTCACCAATAGTGCGGTAGTTATGCCCCTGCGCCATCAACTGGAGAATTTCTTTTTCCCTTTCACTCAGCTGGTAATCTGTATTGTCGGGAGTGACAAGAATCACGTTTTTACGGAAGAAAAACTGCATTACTTTTTTGGCAATGGAAGGCGACATCGGGGCACCACCATTAAATACTTCATGAACCGCTTCGAGCTGGCGTACGGGAGGTTCATTCTTTAATATATACCCTGAAGCACCGGCACAAAGTGCCTTGAATATTTTATCACTGTCATTAAAAACCGTCTGGATCAAAACTTTTACATCAGGAAAAAATTCCTGTATCACCGCGGTTGCTTCAATGCCTGTCATGCCTGGCATTTCAATATCCATCATTACCACATCCGGCAGGCAGGATTTTATTTTATGTTCGATATGGTTGGCATCAGGGAAAGCACCGCAGCAACTATAACCCGGGCTTCCGTTCAAAATAGCCTGCATGCCTTCCCGCACCAGGGTATTGTCTTCA
>CBDUBK010000293.1:0-4050 GCA_965365375.1 uncultured bacterium
CCTGATCGTTGACAACAGGGTGCAGGCAATGGTGCTTGATATGAAGATCCGCCATGAATTGTATTTCTTTTACAAAGAGGCCATGCAATTCATTGTAAAACATTTGAGATGCCGCCAGGCCTTCGTGAATATCAACCGCGTCCGTTCCAAACTGATGATCGAGATTCTATCTGAATGCAATGAAAACACAGCCGGTTGTGAAACCGCCTTCAGGGATGAGATCAACCGCCGCGCCAGCGCCATTCCATCCACCATTGATGTGATCTCTGATAATAAAAGTTTTTCAGTGGTTTTGTATGTGGACGTGAAGTGAGGCCATTAGCCATTGGCCAATGGCTATTTTCCCAGCCAGGTCTTAAAATCCGTAACCTTTTCCCTGCTTACAATTGCTTCCTTGTCTGTTTCGGGTTTGAGGTGTAATAACAGGCGGTTGCCGAAATAGTCGTGGATCTGGGCCACACTGTCTACCGAAATAAAGAAGGAGCGGGAGATGCGGAAATATTTGTCCGGGTCCAGCATATCATTCAGTTCATCCATGGTATAATCCACCACGAATTTGCGGTTGTCAAAAGTTTTGAAGAAGTTCAGACGGCCATCGCTGAAGAAATACGCGATCTCTTCCACTTCCACTGATACCAGTTTCTGACCATGCTTTACCAGGAAACGCTTCCTGAATTCCTTGGTCTGCAGTTTCTGTTGCAGTTCTTTTACAATTTCATCTATGCTGATCTGGGAAGTAGCAGGTGTATCTGTGGTATACATTTTTTTCATCTGCCTGTATTTTTCAAGGGCAGCGGAAAGGTCTTCTTTCTGAACAGGTTTCAGCAGGTAGTCCACGCTGTTTACCTTGAATGCCTTCAATGCATATTCATCGTAGGAGGTTATAAAGATCACAGGACTTTTTACCTGCACATGGTTGAAGATCTCGAAGCTCTGGCCATCGGCCAGCTCGATATCCATCAGGATCAGGTCCGGGGATGGATTGTTCTGCAACCAGCTTACTGTATTCTTGATACTGTCCGCTTCACCCACTACAGTAGCGGTTTCGTCAACACTCTGAAGTGTCTTCTTCAGTTTTTTTACAGCAAGATCTTCGTCTTCTACAATAAAGATTTTCATGATAGCTTGTTTAGTTTGGTTCGATATTTAAAAGTTTCTGGTCAGCGACTTTACTCCAGATCAGGGGCAGCACCACGCTGAAATTTTTCTTGTCCTGTAAAACCTGGAACCCCTGCCGGTTCAGTAATTCATATTTTGACCGGATATTGTCCAGGCCAATTTTATTGGAAGGACCTTTCACTGTCCTGGGTTGAAGATTATTACTTACTACCAGCTTGTTTCCCGATGTAGTGAAGATATCAATCATCAACGGTTTATTTTTTGAAAGTACGTTATGTTTTACAGCATTTTCCACCAGCATTTGCAGGCTGAGGGAGGGCAGGAGGTAGCCGTCATATTTTTTATCGATCTCCGTTTTAAGCTGTACTGCCTCTCCATGCCGGGTGCGGAGGAGGCGGTAATAACTTTCAATGAAACGGATCTCCGTTTGCAGGGTGGTGAGCCCGTCTTCGTTATTGCGTAAAAGATAGCGGTAAACTTTGCTGAGTTCATCCAGGAAAATTTCCGCCTGTTTCCGGTCTTCTGAAATGAGGGAGGACAGGGTATTAAAACAATTGAAAAGAAAATGCGGGTTGACCTGGCTTTTCAGCGTTTCAAATTCATGGCGGATGGTGAGCTGTTCCAGTTTTTCCTTTTCCGCCAGGCTATCTTTCCACTGTTTCAGGATATAATCTGCTTCCCACATGGCGGTGGCCACCATGGTCAAACCGATGCCGAGATAAAGTGCAATACGAAAATTCTCGCTGTTCAACTGGTAACCTAAAAATTCAAATGCATCATAACCATGAAATAAAATCCTGTTGGTGAAATAAACCAGTAAGATCTGCACTACCGCGAGAATGGTCAGCCTGAGGCTGGTTTGCCTGATATCAGGGAAGCGGGCACGTAACCAGTGCATAGCAGCGATCTGGGCATGCCAGGAGACCAAACCTAAAAGGCAAACCACCGGAAATGAAAAAAGCCAGGTCCGGCCATTTGTAAAAAATTCTCTTCCGAATAATAAATAATTCAGCAGGATAGCGAGGAAGGGCATCAATGCCAAAAAGGAAACCCACTCAAGCCTGGATGGTTTTATCAGCCTGATCATGCTACACTTATTTCTTTATTTTCAATCAATGGCATCCTGATAAATTTTTCCGAAGCAGTCTGGTTGATAATGATTTCCTGCTGGCAGAGCAGGCGGTATTTGTTAGCGATATTTTCCAGCACTTCCATACTGTTATCATTCCCATTCAGTTTCAATTGCACATTGTGTTTTACTTCAATCCAGTTGTCGCGCAGGCTGATCACGATATTCAAGGGCATGGTCCTGCTGATGGAATGCTGGTTGAGAATATTTTCGATCACCATCTGTATCGTGAGGGGAGGGATCAGGAAGTTTTTCTTTTCCTCGGGAATTCTTTTTTCAATATTCAATGCTGTTCCGTAACGGGCTTTAAGCAGGTAATTATAGGACCTGATAAAATTCAGTTCGGTTCCCAGTGTCACCAGTTGTTCTTCATTATTCCGGAGGAGGTAGCGGTAAACCTTGCTCATATGGTCCAGGAAATCTTCTGCGCTTTCAGCATCTTCATGAATAAGGCTTGACAGGGTATTAAGACTGTTGAAAAGAAAGTGGGGATTCATCTGGCTTTTTAATCCCAGCAGCTGGCTTTGAACATATTCTTTTTTGAGCTGTTCGGTTTCCGTAATGGTTGCTTTGAATTTATCATAACGGTAAACCCCTTCATTGAGGAAGGTGAGAAATACATTCACCACCATAAAAGAAATATAAGCCCTCAGGAAATCCTGTTCATTGTATTCGTACCCAAGGAAACCAAAATGATCGTAGGCCAGCAAGAGCAATGAAATATAAACGGCAGACATCAGGAAGAAGATCATGATGCAGATGGAAAGACGTTTGAAAGACTGGCTGTCCAGTGGAAAACGGCTCCGCAAAGAGATCGCTACCAGGCCATACGTGATGAAGGCTGTTGCCAGGAAGAGAAAGGTCACAAGTGTACCCCAGGTAAAAGTATCACCCTCGTTGAAATACCTGTTGCCATACAGAAAATAACAGAGCAGCATGGTCATAGGCAACATACTGGCTACCAGGATAGGAATATCCTTATTGGTATAGGTGGGTATGTTGAGTTTGAGGGTCATACCCTTGTAAATTAAGGGCTTTCGTTAATAGATTATTAAAGCCCATAACAGGGGCATGTTCGGGGCGAATGAATTGATGAAAAGCAGGGATGAATTGTATAAAAATTAAACCTAATAAAAGAGTGCAGCTCTATAGAGTTTCACGAAAAAACCAGCCTCGCTAAAGAAAGGGCTCGCACAGCGCAAGAAAAGAAGTCGCAATTTGTGAACTGGAAATTTTTATGAAGAAAAATGCTTTCCCGAAATTAATGCCACTACTTACCGCCCTTCACGTCTTAACGGCTATGCCTCTCCTTATTCCAAAATATAAAAGCGATTGAAATAAAAAAGCCCTCCATATGGAAGGCTTTGTACCGAGGAGCAGATTTGAACTGCCGTCCGCCTTTTAGGCGGATATGAATCCATACATGTAAAACTGAGTTTCAATTTTCATACGAATCCATTCTCTGTTATTTGCATGCTTTAGAGCTTTTTCTCTTTTCATTGCCATCGATTTTTCTGAGAAATATTCGCAGTAGATTACTAGCCAGGGTCTGAAAGATTTAGTCCAACCCGTATCTGCCCGTTCATTATGACTTTTAAAGCGTTGAATCAGGTTAGACGTATATCCAATGTATATTTTATTATATGTTGGGCTAAAAAGTATATAAACCGTATAAATCATTGGAAATTGAATTTAGCGAAGGACATTGATATGAAAACCTTTAAATAAAAAACTCTTCATCTAAATGTGCTTTAAAGTACCGAGGAGCAGATTTGAACTACCGTCCGCCTTTTAGGCGGATA
>CBDUBK010000294.1:0-4046 GCA_965365375.1 uncultured bacterium
GCGGGATATGCCAGCATCAGGGTAAAAGCACTGGAGATCCTGGTTAA
Source organism: uncultured bacterium (assembly GCA_965365375.1). Classification (GTDB taxonomy): domain Bacteria; phylum Bacteroidota; class Bacteroidia; order Chitinophagales; family Chitinophagaceae; genus Flavisolibacter. The sequence continues at coordinate 48 of CBDUBK010000294.1, forward strand.
AAACATCCCGGTTGAAGCAAAGAAAAAGCTGCATGTTTTTGAGCAACTCGGCGAAGATGAACTCCTGCAATTTTACCAGGGTGCAGAAGTATTTGTATATCCCTCGAGGGCTGAAGGATTCGGACTTCCGCCCCTGGAAGCCGCTGCCATGCAGGTTCCCGTGATCTGTTCCAATGCAGCTGCCATGAAGGACTATGATTTTTTCGGACAAAATCATATTGACCCGGCAAATCATTTATCACTGGCAGAAAGACTTTCTTTTCTGATCAACAACCGGCCGGCAAATGATGAACTGGAGCTCATAGCTGGAAAAATTACCAGCCGGTATTGCTGGAAACAATCTGCCCGCAAATTTCATGACCTGCTCATTCAACAATCTAAAATACCAGCCAGATGAAGATAGGGATCATGGGTACCAGGGGCATACCGAATTATTATGGCGGTTTTGAATATTTCGCCACAAAACTTTCCGTTGGCCTGGCTGAAAGAGGACACCAGGTTTTTGTTTATAATCCCCATAATCATCCCAACCAGCAAAAATCCTGGAACGGAGTCAGGATCCGGCATTGTTATAATCCTGAAAGCTGGCTGGGTGCTGCAGGGCAGTTCATCTATGATCTGAATTGTTTCCGGGATGCGCATCATCATGATCTTGATATTCTTTTACAATTGGGATATACCAGCAGTTCTGCCTGGCACCGGTTCTGGCCCAAACGTCCCTTGCACATCATCAATATGGATGGACTGGAATGGAAACGTAATAAATACAATAAGGTCACAAGGAAGTTTTTGCGTTACGCTGAAAATCTTGCCGTAAAAAAAGCAAATGTGCTGGTAGCCGATTCACCCGTGATCCGGGACTATCTCAAAAAAGCCTGCAATTCCGCCAGCTATTATATCCCTTATGGTGCGGACCATATTTATGATGCGGATGCCGCACTATTGGAGCCGCTGAATCTCCAAGCCGGTGAATTCTATTTTATGATGGCCAGGCTTGAACCGGAAAATAATATTGAAACGGTGATCAGGGGCTATCTCCAATCATCCATGCCCTATCCATTGGTAATTGCAGGCAGCACCGCAACCCGGCATGGAAAATACCTGGAGAAAAAATACAGGCACCCGCAGATCATTTTCTTAGGTTCTGTTTACCAACCGGCTCTTGTTGATAGCCTGCTGTTTTACAATCATTATTATTTCCACGGACATTCAGTGGGTGGCACCAATCCTTCATTATTGCAGGCGATGGCGGCAGGATGTTCCATTGCAGCACACGATAATGATTTCAATTTTGCCGTGCTGGGAGAGCATGCAAATTATTTTACCAACCCTGCTGATATCGCTTCTGTGATCGACCAACCACCTGCGCCTGCTATTCTATCCGGCAGACGTACCAGGAACCACCGCAAACTGGAACAGGAATATTCCTGGGAAGATATTATTGACCAGTATGAAAACCTCTTTGCAGCGCAGCTGAGAAGCAGGGCACACGGGCTGTTGACAGAACTTGTACTATAAACCGAACCAATCCGCTATGGTTTTTTGTTCCCCTGTTTCTGTATGTTCAAGCCTGCAATCCTTCAACAATTTTAATTTTTCGGATGCGTTTAGAAAATTCAAGCTGCCTTTTTTGTCACGCCCATCCTGGTGCAGGGCTTCCCTGAATCCGTTGCTGGCTTCCATAACAGGAAAAGGGTGTTCAAGATCCTTTCGTATAAAAAAAGCATTGATGCCTGCTCCATTCGTTCCGATAAAATCATATCCTTTTTTCCCTGCGAGTTGAACCAGTGCGGCAAGTGAACAACCATAATACAGGTCTGAATAATGCGCTTTTGATTTTTGAAAATCCGCATGGTAAGGAATGCTCAATGGCAGATCTGAGCCCCAAAGCGCATTGTATTCACATATCACGATCGCAGGACGAGCCTGAACGATTGCTTCCCAGATCCAGTAGTCATTCCCATCAATGTCAATACTCAGCAGTCCAGGATTGGTATCTTGTAAATAACTACTGATAATGGTCTCAATATTTTCCCTGGTAATGAAATGGTGGGCTGAATGGAGCGGGTATTTCCAGCTTACATCATCTTTCCTGATGAAATCAATATCTTTTTTATTTCCATCTACTACCAGTCCCTTCCAGTTATCCTTCATCAATAAAAGCCGGGTATTGGATTCTGTATAATCTTCCACACCCAGCTCAATAAATATTTTATCAGCAATATGGATCTTACTGCAGATATATTGTATAATCCCATCCTCCCCTCTCTGTGAAAAGACCTGGAATTCGACTTCCTCCAGGTGACTGGTATTTTTAACTGCGTTCGTGGCCGTTAGAATCCTCGACTGGTTGATTAAAACCTTCACAGTATCGTAATGAAGTTTCTGGTAGATCCTCCTGTAATAATATTTGAAAATTTTTCTCAGCTGACCTGCCATGTTGCTGGTTTAAAAGGTTCAATTGTAGAAAGCCTTGATGATTTCCTGTAAATGGAAAATTGCGGGAACACTTCGGTAAACGCCAGTATCCAGCACACATATTCTGCAAGGTTGGTAAGATAACTTCCCGTAAACTGGTAAAAGAAAATAAAGATGAAAAGCACCAGACGGAAATGACTGGTCCAGACCCTTGTATAAAAGAAGAAAAAGATTTGGACGGCTAACCGGAGTATCATTCCGGCCCAACCAAAAACCGCCAGCGTTTCAGCCATTGCATTAGGAATGGCGATCGTAGTGAACTCCGGGCTGTATAAATAATAATCTCTTATGATTTCCTCTCCAACCGTCTTCACCTGGCCGGGACCTATACCCATCCATTCAGATCTTTGTTGCAGGATCTGCCCCGCAAGGTAAAATGCTTCGGAAGTTCTTCCCCTCCCGGAACTATCTTCCCATGACAAAATATTCTCCAGCCTTAACCACAAACTGTTCCCAGGGAAAAAATAATAAAGCAACAAAACCAGTGGGATCATCACAAAAACTGATGTCACCAGCAAATAAACCACCCTCCTTTTCCTAATGAACGATTTCGCCTGCAATAAAAAACTAACCAGGAATGCAATTGCCAATGCTGCAATTACACCCAGGGAAAATGAAAGAATAAGAGGCAGGATGAGCATAGGCATCAGGATCCAGGCATTCAGGCTGGTTTGTCCTGATACGATTTTCAAAAAATAAAAAACAAACAGGGGCACAAATACCAGGGCATAATGTGAGGCCTCGTAGGTGAACATACGGAGCCTTTTGAAATCCTCCACGCCTTCCGTAATGGTCTGGCTGATCCAGAAAAAATGGTAGTGGTCACTATTGTAAAAAAAAAGGGATAGCACGCAGAGTATGAAATTGATCAACAGCAGGCACCTGAAAATACTGGCCGTATGACTGCTTCTTACCAGGAAAGTATACACAGCCTGGGCAGATATATATACAGCAGTTAGATTAAGCAACGAAATAAAATACTTCATGCCATCGACTCCTGTAATTGCAATATGAACAACTGCAAAAGGAAAAATGACAAGGAGGAATGGAAAAAGAATTTCTGTTTTGCGCTCATGCACGATCCACCAGTAAAGGAAAGGTGCCAGCAGGGTCATATAAGTCATACCGAATGGCAAGCCCAGTGCATTCACAAAAAAATACAACAGCGCAAATGGCAGGTACTTATTCATGTGATTTCTGATCATGGTTGGAATAATGCATGAATCCCTTATAAACACCACCCGCCCTTTTCCACTGTCCTTTCAACAATCTTTTGAAAAAACGAAGACCCGCTGAAAAGATCACCCTGGGCATCAGATTCTTTTTAAACCTCGCAGTAAAACGTAACCCGTTACGGGTATAATAATAACGTGACAAATACCGGTTACCTATGGAAGTGCTTATCTTATCATAACATACCGCCCGGGGACAATGCACCAGCTTATAACCTTTGTTTTTAGCCCGGTAACACCAGTCAGTTTCTTCCCAGTATAAGAAATATTCTTCCGGCAGGAGCCCCGT
>CBDUBK010000295.1:0-4021 GCA_965365375.1 uncultured bacterium
AATTGTGATTTTGAATTCTGCAGGGAACAGTTTCCAGAGCCGGAAAAAATGATGGAGGAATTGAGGGAGGATGGATTCCGGACTTCACTCTGGCAGATACCGTATCTCACACCACTTAATCCCATTTTTGATGAAGTGGTGGAGCAGGAATTATATGTGCGTGATGGTAAAGGAAATGTTGCAACGGAAGATGCTATCCTTGATCTGTCCAATGAAAAAACAGTGAAATGGTATGGTAAGAAACTCAAAGCTTTATTGGAGCAGGGAGCTTCGGTGATCAAGGCGGATTTTGGAGAGGCTGCACCATACAAGGGCGTTTATGCCTCTGGTAAAACCGGCTTTTATGAACACAATTTATATCCCCTCCGCTATAATAAACTGGTGTCCTCAGTAACGGAATCAGCAACAGGGGATCATATCATCTGGGCCAGGAGTGCCTGGGCCGGCAGCCAGCGTTATCCCCTGCACTGGGGCGGCGATGCGGAAGTATCAGACGCAGGTATGTCAGGTAGCCTGAGAGGTGGATTGTCGTTAGGTCTGAGTGGTTTCAGTTTCTGGAGTCATGATATCGGTGGCTTTTCCGGAAGCCCTAAAGAAGAACTGTTTTTACGTTGGGCCTTCTTTGGGCTCTTCAGTTCACACAGCCGCGTGCATGGATTTCCTCCAAGGGAACCATGGGAGTTCAGTGAGGCATTTCAGAAAACCTTCCGTGAAATTGTTGAATGCCGTTACAGGCTGATGCCTTATATCTATACGCAGGCTGCTATTGCTGCAAGGGATGGTATGCCTATGTTAAAAGCTTTACTACTTGAATGGCCCGGTGATCCTGTTGCCTGGATGATAGAAGACCAGTATTTACTGGGAGAAAGTTTGATGGTGGCACCATTGATGGAAGCGGGGCAAACCAGTCGCAGTATTTACCTGCCCGGAGGAAAATGGGTTGATTATTTTTCGGGAAAGATCTATGAAGGAAAACAGTTTCACCAGGTAAGTACAGGAGCTATTCCTGGTTTGCTCATGGTGAAATGGGGAAGCCTGCTGCCTGTGATCAGCCTGGCACAATCTACAAGCCAGATGGATTTCAAACAAACGGAACTGGTGGCTTATGGAGATAGGGAAGCATACGGCCAGCTTTTTCTCAATGATAAAATCATTGAACTGGAAGTGAAAAATAACCAGGGCTGGCAGATCAGCCATAAGGAATTTAAGGTAAGAGGCTTCACTGATTGATCTAATTCCACCACCTGTTTATTGTTTTAGTTTAAATTACACTAACAAATTATTGCTATGCTACAGGAACTCAAATTACCCCTGCTGGATGACCAGTATTCCATTGGAGAAAAACAAATCCAACAATTCCGGGAAGAGGGACATACACTCACACCCGGCTTGCTCCATAAAGAAGAAATATCCGCTTACCGCCGCATACTGGTGGAAGCTGCTGAAAAATACAATACAGAAAAAAGAAAGATGGAGGAGCGTGATACCTATGGCAAGGCCTTCCTCCAGATCATGAATCTCTGGAGACATGATGAGCAGGTGAAAAAATTTGTGATGGCCAAACGTTTTGCAAAGCTGGCTGCCAGCCTCCTGGGAGTAGAAAATGTGCGTTTGTATCACGACCAGGCGCTCTTTAAAGAACCAGGTGGTGGTCCCACACCCTGGCACCAGGACCAGTATTACTGGCCCATCGATACCATGAATACGGTAACGATGTGGATGCCGCTTGTTGATATTAATGTGGATATGGGCATGCTCACTTTTGCTTCTGGTTCACATACAAAAGGAAGGATCTTCAACTTTGAAATATCCGATGAATCAGAGCAGGCATATGCTGATTATGTAAAAAATAATGAGTTTGAAATCAGCCGGGCGCAGGAGATGAAAGCCGGCGATGCCACCTGGCATTATGGTTATACCATTCACAATGCACCTGGCAACCAGTCAGACACCATGCGTGAGGTGATGACCATCATTTATTTCGCAGATGGTGCAAAGATCCATGAACCCCAGAACAGCTGGCAGGTAAAAGACCTCGAGGTCTGGATGATGAATACTCCTGTGGGAGAAAAAATCGATACCCCGCTAAATCCTATTGTTTCCTGATATGCCGGTAAACTGTAAAGCGGCCATTACCAGTGGTGATGGAAAATTTTTCATTGACCATATTGAAGTTGGCGATCCAGCGGAGGATGAGGTGCTCGTGCAAATCACTGCCGCAGGGATCTGCCATACAGATCATGATTCACTCCGCTGGGGAAGGCAAATGATCCTGGGACATGAAGGAGCAGGGATCGTAATAAAAAAAGGAAGCCGGGTAAAAAATTTACAGGAAGGTGACCAGGTATTATTGAACTGGGCCATTCCCTGCGGGAGATGTTTCCAGTGCATTGTAGGGAATGAACATATCTGCGAAAAAAATTCTCCCGTTACAGCGGGTAACCAGGTGAGTGGCGGGCATGCGCATGCGGAAGGAACAAAATATAAAAATCAATCCATTTCAAGATCCTTTAACCTGGGAACTTTATCTGGATATACGCTTGTTAAGGAAGCGGCTGTTGTAAAAAATCATTCTAAAAAAATGTCGCCTGCAGCAGCCGCCATCATTGGTTGCGGAGTGATGACAGGTTATGGTTCGGTGATGAATGCGGCCAAACTTAAAACCGGAAGTTCAGTGGTGGTATTAGGAGCGGGTGGGGTTGGACTGAATGTGATCCAGTCTGCAAAGCTGGCCGGAGCTGCAATGATCATTGCGGTTGATATCAATCCGACCCGGCTTGAAATGGCCAGTCAATTCGGCGCCACTCATATTTTGCAGGCAAACAGGAATGATGAGGGATTATTGAATACAGCAGCAGAAGTGAAAAATTTGACTGCCGGCCGCGGGGCGGATTATGCATTTGAATGTACGGCCATCCCGGAACTGGGTGCAGCGCCACTGGCAATGATCAGGAATGCAGGAATGGCTGTTGCGGTAAGTGGTATCGAACAGGAAATTGTCATTGATATGAATCTCTTTGAATGGGATAAGATCTATATCAACCCGCTTTATGGAAAGTGCAGGCCCGAAATTGATTTTCCAAAAATTGTTGACCATTACGAAATCGGGGAACTAAAGCTTGAAGAATTGATCACGCAAACCTATCCCCTTGAATCCTTAGGCCAGGCATTCACAGATATGCTGGATGGAAAAAATGCAAAAGGAGTAATCGTATTCTGATGGAAAAACGATTCAGCACCATAGAGAGTTCTTATCCTGAATTTGAAAGAGATCATTTGCGGTTCATTACCGTGCATTCAAAGAATCTCAAAGGCCGTGGCGACCTTTGTGTATTTGTCCCGCCTGTTATGCATCCTGGAATTCCAGTGGTTGTACTGCTTCATGGCGTTTATGGAAGTGCGTGGAGCTGGGCTTTGAATGGCGGTGTGCATCATTCTGCCCTGCAGATGATAAATTCAGGGGACATACCTTCCATGATGATCGTAATGCCCTCTGATGGTCTCTGGGGTGATGGTTCTGCTTACCTGCCTCATAGCGGCTATGATTTTGAAAAATGGATAGCCGAAGATATCCCTGCTGTGATGCAGGAAGTTTTTGAAGAAGTGAATGATACTTCTGTTTTTTTCATAAGCGGCTTATCTATGGGAGGATTTGGTGCTTTGCGTATCGGCTCCAAATACCACAACCGTTTCAAAGCTGTTTCCGCACATTCATCACTCACAGGATTGGGGCAGATGAAATTGTTTACAAAAGAGAGCCTTGAAATTTATGCGCAGGCAGATCAAACAGAGGAAGATGTTTTATCAACGATGCTTCGTTATCAAGAGCAGCTGCCACCTACCAGGTTTGATTGCGGTAATGCGGACGAACTGGTTGCTTATAACAGGAAGTTACATGAGCAGTTATTGGAAGCCGGCATCCATCATGAATACGCGGAATTTCCAGGCGGTCACCAGTGGACTTACTGGGGAGAGCATGTAAAAGAATCCTTATTATTCTTCGCGAAACATTCAGGCGCGG
>CBDUBK010000296.1:0-4015 GCA_965365375.1 uncultured bacterium
TCGGCCTACCAGTAATTGAGCAGATGCGCAAGGCTTCTGCAAAAACTTTTGACGTACACCTCATGATCCTGGAACCGGAGCGTTACGCGGAAGCTTTTAAAGCCGCCGGCGCAGATATACTTTCTGTTCATATAGAAGCATGCACGCACCTGCACAGGAATGTTCAGCAGATCAAATCACTGGGCATGAAGGCTGGTGTGGCAGTGAATCCGCATACAACTGTTGATATGCTTGCAGATGTACTGGGAGATATTGACCTGGTCTGCCTGATGAGTGTGAATCCTGGTTTTGGCGGACAAAAATTCATTCCTCATACACTCAAAAAAATTGAAAGGCTCCGCAGGATGATCGATGATAACAAACTCGATGTGAAAATAGAAATTGATGGAGGCGTCACTGTTGAAAACGCGAAGTCAATGATTGATGCTGGCGCTGATGTACTCGTTGCAGGTAATACGGTTTTTAAATCTTCAGACCCTGTTAAGACCATAGCCACACTGAAAGCGCTGTAAAAATGAGTAAGGATCTGTTCTCAGGACATGCTGCTGATTATGCACAATTCCGGCCGCTATATCCCAAAGAACTGGTCAGCTATATTGTTTCATTTACCAAAGAACAATCACGTGCCTGGGATGCCGCCACAGGAAATGGCCAGGCTGCCATTCTGCTAGCTGATCATTTCAAAGAAGTTTATGCAACAGACCTCAGCCAGGAACAACTGCGTCATGCTGTAATCAAACCCAATATTATCTATAGTGTTGGTGCCGCGGAAAAAACAGTTTTCCCATCCCGATATTTTGACCTCATTACCATGGCCCAGGCATATCATTGGGTCAACTGGGAAAATTTCAGGGAAGAAGTTTTACGGATTGCCAGGCCGGGAGCCGTCATAGCTGTATGGGGTTACAAACTCCTTCATTCGGAAAACAAAGAACTGGACCTGTTGATCCAGGATTTTTATAAAAATGTAACCGGGCCCTATTGGGAAAAAGAAAGAAGGCATGTAGATGAGGCTTATCAGAATGTTGAATTTGATTTCCCTCTCCTTCCCTCCCGTGATTTTTTCATTGAAGTCAAATGGAGCCTCGCCCAGTTTATGGGATACCTCCAAAGCTGGTCTGCTACCAGGAAAATGATCAGCATGATTTCAACAAACCCGGTTAAAGAACTGGAACCCTCTTTGAGAAAATTCTGGAAAGAGAATGAGCACATTGTTTTTCGCTTTCCCATTTTTCTAAAACTTGGCAGAATCAGCTGATGCTCCTGATATTAAACAGAATAAGCTTCAATATCCGTTCTTAAACAATTATTTTTAAGCCCAAATCTGCTTTGTGAACCTGAGGCTTCCAATTCTTATCATAACCATATTTGTCGCCGGCTTCTGTGCCGCGCAAAAGAAGACCGCCTCTGTTTCAGGCCGTGTTGTTGATGATAACGAGAATCCCCTCGCTTCAGTTTCTGTTTCCATACTTGGCCAGCAGAAAGGAATTTCCACCAATGATTCAGGCCATTTTATTTTGAAAGTGCCTGCAGATAAAGCTTTCGCGCTCATTTTTTCTTACGCCGGTTTTAAAACGGTCCAACAGAATTTTTTACTGAATGAAGGAGAGGAAGAATTGATAACGGTTCGCATGGAACCCGGTAATCCTGTGCTTGAAGAAGTGATCATCCGCGACCAGAGAGAGAGAACAGAAGCGGGATTGATCCGTCCCAATCCAAAATCGGTGATCAACCTTCCATCTCCTGTTATGGGTGTGGAAGGATTGCTCAAGGTATTCGTGGGATCGAATAATGAACTCACCTCACAGTACAATGTGCGTGGCGGCAGCTATGATGAAAACCTCATCTATGTAAATGATTTCGAAATTTTCCGTCCCTACCTGGTAAGAAGCGGTCAACAGGAAGGCCTGAGCTTTATCAATCCTTCCATGGTGAAGAATATCAGTTTTTATAATGGAGGTTTCCAGGCACGTTATGGTGATAAAATGAGTTCGGTGCTCGACATCCAGTACAATACTCCCAAAAAATTTGGAGGCACGGCTTATATCAGCATACTCGAACAGGGTTTACATGTTGAAGGAACAGGAAGCCGCAACAGGTTATCTTATGTGCTGGGCATGCGCAACCGGAGTAACCGGAATTTATTAAGCCGCCAGGAAACACAGGGAAGTTATGTGCCTTCCTCATCGGACCTGCAGGCGCTGGTACATTTCCAGGTTTCTGATAAATGGCAGGCTGAATTCCTGGGTAATCTTTCACGTACCAGTTTTACCCTCACACCTGAATTCAGCCAGCTTACATCCGGCGTTTTCTCTCCCCTGTGTACATCCAACATCGGTGTGGATATATACTTTGAAGGCAGGGAAAAAGACGCTTACAGCACGGCCATGCTGGGAGTTTCAACCACTTACCATGCAAGTCCAAGGTTGAGGATAAAATTCCTGGCTTCCAGGTTTGAAAACAATGAAGAAGAAAATATAGATATCGCAGGCGCTTATCTCTTCGGCGACCGGGATTTTGACCGTACAAGCTCCACGTTTGGCTTGATCGTTAATCCGCTTGGTGCCGGTGTTAATCTCAATTTTGCGCGCAACCGGCTCAATATTGCAGACTATAATTTTTCTCATAAAGGATATCTCCTTGCAGGCAAACACCAGTTTCAATGGGGTGCAGGCATCAATAAAACCCTGATCAATGATGTGCTGAATGAATGGGAATTGCAGGATTCTTCAGGATATTCTTTACCCTATAACCCGGCCCAATTGCAACTGAACCGCGTGATCAAATCAACTGCATCACTCGACATCCTTAAATTCAACGGTTACCTCCAGGATAATATTGCCATCACCCGTAACGGTAACGCCTACACGCTGCAGGGAGGAATCCGTTTTAATTTCAATGACCTGAACAGGGAACTGCTTATTTCTCCAAGGCTCGGCGCTTCAATAAAACCTAACTGGAAAAATGATGTGGTTTTCCGTATAGCAGCGGGAGCTTATCACCAGCCACCATTTTACCGGGAACTGAGAAGGTATGACGGCACACTGAATACCCGGTTGAAAGCCCAGCGGAGCTGGCAGGCTGTCATTGGTAGCGACTATCACTTTACCGGGTGGAACCGGCCATTAAGGCTCACAGCAGAAGCCTATTATAAATCCATGATCAACGTGGTGCCATATGATATCGATAATGTAAGAGTGCGCTATTTCGGAGAAAATATGGCGAAGGCATATGCTGCCGGCATTGAACTGAGATTGTTTGGTGAACTGGTAAAAGATGCAGAAAGCTGGATCAGCATGGGCATTATGCGGACAAGAGAAAACCTGCAGGGTGATTTTTATAAAAATTATACGCTTGATTCCTTGAACCAGCCTATTGACAGTGTAACTGTTGAAGGAGGTTGGCTAAGGCGGCCAACGGACAGGCTGCTCACTTTTGGAATGTTTTTCCAGGACTATCTCTCCACCAATAAAAATTTCAAGGTTTACCTGAATACGATTTACGGGACCAACCTGCCCTTCAACATTCCCAACAGTGTCAAGTACAGGAATGCTTTAACCATCCAGCCCTATATCAGGATCGATATCGGCTTCAGTGCTTTATTACTCGATACGGAAAGATCCAACAGGAGAAGTCATTCACCATTCAGGAATTTCGATAATATCTGGCTGAGCCTTGAAGTATTCAACCTGATAGACCGGCCCAATACGATTTCCTACATGCTGATCAAGGATTTTTCCAATACGGTCTTTACCTTGCCCAACCGGCTTACTCCAAGATTGGTTAACCTGAAGCTGGTAGCCCGATGGTAAGGGATTTAACAAAGGAATAGAAATTCTTTTTTAGTTTGTTCTGGTGAAACAGTTGCTGCTTATATTTTTTCCTGTTTTGTTTTACCTGGGTTCTTCGGCCCAGGATTCCATCTTCATTGAGCAGTATAAAGCGTTCCGGGCTGCAACTGATTCCTTTAGCTCCTATACTTTCCAGTTAAGGAATGACATGAATAAAAGAACCA
>CBDUBK010000297.1:0-4014 GCA_965365375.1 uncultured bacterium
TCGCTTTGTTTTTGCGGGGGAATGTAATAGAAACATCCGCCACAGGCATCTCTTTCCACCGGTACCACGGCAAGACCATTCCGGTAATTCTTGCGGATCTTTTCGTAGCTCGCGAGCAGGCGCGGATCTACATGTGAACGGGCACCTTCAGCCAGTTTGTTGTATTGTTTTTCTTCTTTTTCTGTTGCTGCGATGATCTTTTCCAGTTCACCTTTCTTGGTGCTCAGTACACTTTCCTTAGCCGCCAAAGCTTTCTTGGCTTTTTCCAGTGCAATGGCTTTTTCACCAATTTCCTCGTTGGCATCCTTGATATGCTTTTCACAAAGCTTGATCTCGAGCTGCTGCATCTCGATCTCTTTATTGATGGCTTCGAACTCCCGGTTATTCTTTACGTTCTCGCTTTGTTTCTCGTATTTTTTAACCAGGGCTTCTGCCTCCTTGATAGCTTCTTTCTTCTGCGCGATAAACTCGGTAATGCCATTGATCTCTTCTTCAATGCGGAGCTGCCTCGCGTGCAAACCCTGGATCTCATCTTCAAGGTCGGCAACCTCAATCGGAAGTTCACCTTTCAGGATATGGATCTCGTCAAGTTTGGAATCCACTTTTTGAAGTTGCACCAGTGAGGAGAGCTTTTCTTCCACTGAATAATCTTTTACGTTGGCCATTGTTATTATGTTATTATAATCGTGATTCGTGAATTGTCAATGGTGAATCTTGAGTTTCCAGTTTCTGTGGACTTGACCATTCACCATTCACCCCAAATACTGCACAGGATTGGTATTCACACTTGTTTTAAGGATCGCAAAAGTAGGGAATTTTTCCGCTAAAAGGTCATAGACCAGGTCAGTTGTGAACTGTTCACTCTCGTAATGGCCGATATCTGCGATCACCAGGCGGTCTTCCGCATCGAAGAATTCATGGTATTTCATATCAGCCGTAATATATATATCTGCCCCGGCCTGAACGGCTTTTGATACCAGCCCTGCACCGGCACCCCCGCAAACCGCTACTTTTTTCAGTGGTCTGTTCAATAACCGGCTATGACGAATGCCTTTTGCGCCAAAGGTTTCTTTAACAAAATTTAAGAATTCAGCCCCCTCCCTGGGTCCAGGCAGATCCCCGATAATTCCGGCGCCAATGCCGAAATGAACATTGTCCATGGTAAAGATGTCATATGCTACTTCTTCATAAGGATGACTATCCACCAGTGCCTTCACCACCTGGGTTTCCAGGTAAAAAGGATAAACGATCTCGATCTTGGTTTCTTTTTCATAATGGCGCTCTCCTATCTTACCCACAAACGGATCGGCACCTTCCCCCGCTTTGAAAGTGCCTATACCCTGGCTGTTGAAACTGCATTCGCCGTATTTCCCAATCTGCCCGGCACCCGCGGCAAACACTGCATTTCTTACTGCCTCGGCCTGTTCCTCAGGTGCAAAACTGATGAGGCGCCGGAGCATTTTCGGTTTTGGCTGAAGGATGGAGATCTGCTCCAGTCCAAGTTTTTTGGCGATCATACCGTTAACACCCAGCAGGATATTATCCAGGTTGGTGTGCGCCGCATAGATGGCAATATCATTTTTAATGGCCTGGATGATGACCCTTTCAACGTAGGTATTCCCGTTGATCTTTTTTAAACCCCGGAAAATAACTGGGTGATGGACCACGACCAGGTTGCACTTTTTTTCAAGAGCTTCTTTTACCACCTCTTCAGTTGCATCAAGGGAACACAAAACACCGGCGCATTCCCATGTGGACAGGCCTGTAATCAATCCTACATTATCATATTCCTCTCTCAGTTCAGGTGCTGCAAAATGTTCAATTACAGCTATGATATCCGAAATTTTCATTTTTGAAAGTTAAGTCATTAGTAGTTTTACAGAAGCGAACAATATCAAAACAAAAACTGAGACCACCTTCAAGTAATATAATATTCAACCTGCTTGATCTCTTCAGGGATGATAAGAGCCGTACTATTGAAAACCTCCAGAGAAAAAGAGCCGCAAGGAGATTGCGTAAACGCCTGCAATCCCATCTCCGTGATATTATTTTAATGATGCTGGGCGTAGTCTCTGCCGGTTTCGGCTTGCAGGGTTTCCTGATTCCCAATGGTTTTATTGACGGCGGTGTAATGGGAATTTCATTATTGACCAATAGCCAGCAATCCCTGTTTCCACTGTCAGCCCTGATCATCGTTTTTAACCTGCCTTTTCTTTTCCTGGGTTATAAGCAGATCTCCCGGACCTTCAGCATCAAGAGTGTGATAGCCATTACAATACTGGCGCTGGTAGTGGAATTCGTACCCTACCCTCAGGTAACGGATGATAAAGTGCTTGTGGCAGTTTTTGGAGGTTTCTTCCTGGGGGCAGGCATAGGCCTTACCATCCGTGGTGGTGCCGTGATTGATGGCACTGAGGTACTTGCCATTCATCTCAGCCGGCGCAACAGCCTCACAGTTGGCGATTTTATCCTGCTTTTTAATATCATCATTTTTACTTCGGCAGCTTATCTTCTTTCCATTCCTATTGCCCTTTATTCCATCCTGACTTACCTTGCGGCCTCAAAAACAGTTGACTTTATACTTGAGGGTATAGAGGAATTCACAGGAGTGACCATCATTTCAACGAGGAGCGGGCAGATCACAGATATGATCCGCAATAAACTTGGAAGAGGTCTTACCATTTATTCGGGCAGGAGAGGTTTCGGTAAAAGCGGGGCAAGTGACCAGTCTGTTGACATCATTTTTACGGTGATCACCAGGCTGGAAATCAACCGGCTTACCACCGAAGTGGAAAAAATCGATCCCAAGGCATTTTTATTTATGCAGAGCATCAAGGATACCAGGGGTGGCATGGTAAAAAAAAGACCCCTGAAACAGCACGATTAGTCGTACCTTAAGAGTGATAATTCAACCCCTGGAAGCAACCAGTCAACTGCTAAAATGTTTGCCATGTTCAAGAGAACCAAAAGTTACCTCTTACTGACCTTCCTGGTATTGACAGGTTTTGCAGGAAGAATACATTCTGATTCATTACCAGGGAAGGAAAGAAAGATCCTTGTGAATGATCTCAAGGAAACAAAAAAAGAATTTCTCCAAAGCATTAAAGGGCTTAGTGAAGCCCAACTCAATTTTAAACCTTCACCTGATGCCTGGTCCATCAAAGAATGTGCTTATCACATAGCTATTTCTGAAGGCAATATGTGGAAATGGGCAGAGGATGCCCTGAAACAAAAACCCAATCCGGAAAAAAGAAGCGAAATCAAACTCGCTGATGCGGACTTCATGCAGAGAATAAGAAGCAGGGAAAACAAAGTAAAAACTTTTTCTTCCTATGAACCGGTGAACACACCTTATAAATCCCTGGATGAAGCTGTAGATGACTTCAAAAGCAAGAGAGCAGACCTGGTGAAATACGCAAAGACCAGTACCGGCAATATGCGTGACCACGTTGTGGAAGGTATGATGGGAATGATGGATACTTACCAGCTGATCCTGGTTCTCTCCGGGCATACTGCCAGGCATACCGCCCAGATTGAAGAAATAAAACAACACCCGAACTTTCCGAAATAAGCATCACCCTTTTTTTATACAGTCCCTGCGCTACCGCAGGGACTTTTTTTTTGACTTAGTTTTGAATCATGACAGGCAGTAACCCGCTTTATGAAACTTACAGGCAAAAAATGAGGCTGATTGCAGATATAAAATCTGCAGGAGCTTTGATGCAATGGGACCAGGAGACTTACCTGCCTCCAAAAGGTGCCGGCTTCAGGGGTCAGCAGATCAGTACCTTATCGGAGATCGCGCACAAATTATTCAGCGAACCTGAACTGGGTGATCTGCTGGAGGAACTGAAGACAAAGGACCTGGATCCTGAAGAAAAAAGAAATATTGAACTCACACATGAGGACTATGTAAAGAATAAAAAATATACCTCGGCATTTGTCAGAGCATTGTCTGAGCAGATCAATAAAACCTTTCATGC
Source organism: uncultured bacterium (assembly GCA_965365375.1). Taxonomy (GTDB): domain Bacteria; phylum Bacteroidota; class Bacteroidia; order Chitinophagales; family Chitinophagaceae; genus Flavisolibacter. Next base: position 3,984 of record CBDUBK010000297.1, read on the forward strand.
CTGGATCGAAGCGCGGAAACAAAATTCCTTT
>CBDUBK010000298.1:0-4003 GCA_965365375.1 uncultured bacterium
GATGCAAGGCTGACCAAAGCCAAAGCAACCATAGGAACCGATCTTCTAAAAAGATTCATCATGTGTTTGTGTTTAAAAATTGAGTCTGTAAAAATAATTAATGCCTCTTAACAGAGTTGCCAAAAACAGGATAAGTGGTTGGCCGGGATTTGTTAATTAACACTAAAGATCGAACCTGATTCCCTGGGCAAGCGGGAGTTTGGTGCTGTAGTTAATTGTATTGGTCTGCCTGCGCATATAGATCCTCCAGGCATCACTGCCGCTCTCACGGCCGCCCCCGGTTTCTTTTTCACCACCAAAGGCACCACCTATTTCAGCTCCTGAAGTACCAATATTTACATTGGCAATGCCGCAGTCACTTCCGCTAACGGATAAAAACTGTTCGGCTTCCCTTAAATTAAGCGTCATAATGGAAGAGGAGAGGCCCTGGGGTACACCGTTTTGAATGGCGATGGCCTCCTCAAATGTTTTATATTTCATCAGGTAGAGGATCGGTGCAAATGTTTCATGCTGCACGATCTCGAAATGTGGTTCTACTTCGGCTATGCATGGCTGTACATAACATCCGGATTCATAAGCAGGACCACTCAATACAGCACCTTCAACTAAAAATTTTCCACCTTCTGCCTTGCATTTTTCAATGGAAGCGAGGTAGGATTTCACGGCATCCGTGTCAATCAGAGGGCCTACATGGTTTTTCTCATCCAGCGGATCACCGATCTTTAATTGTTTATAGGCATGTACCATTTTATCACGGAAGTTGTCATAAACATCTTCATGTATAATCAGCCTTCTTGTTGTAGTGCATCTTTGTCCTGCCGTACCCACTGCACCGAACACGCAACCCACCAGTGAAGTTTCCAGGTCTGCATCTTTGGATATAATAATGGCATTGTTTCCACCCAGTTCAAGTAAAGAGCGCCCGAGTCTTGCACCTACGGCGGCTCCCACAGCTTTTCCCATCCGTGTAGACCCGGTAGCTGACACAAGTGGTATCCGGTTGTCATGTGTCATAAGCTCACCAACTTCTCTTTCACCCATGATCAGGCAGGATACTCCTTCAGGCACAGCATTTTTTTCAAATACTTCAGCAATGATATTCTGGCAGGCAACCGCACAGAGAGGAGTTTTTTCTGAAGGTTTCCAGATACATACATCACCGCAAACCCAGGCCAGCATGGCATTCCAGCTCCATACCGCTACAGGAAAATTAAATGCGGAGATCACACCAACAATTCCCAGCGGATGCCATTGTTCATACATCCTGTGTCCCGGTCTTTCGCTATGCATGGTAAGTCCATGTAACTGCCGCGACAAGCCCACTGCAAAATCACAGATATCAATCATTTCCTGCACTTCTCCATATCCTTCCTGCAGGCTTTTGCCCATTTCATATGAAACCAGTTTCCCGAGCGATTCTTTATGTAAACGAAGTGCCTCTCCAACCTGTCTTACAATTTCACCTCTTTTAGGTGAAGGCCAGCTGCGCCATTCAAGGAATGCAGCAGTTGCTGTTTTTACAACGTCTTCATAGGATTGTTTATCCGTAACGGACACTGCAGCGATCTTTTTACCATCTACGGGAGAAAAGGATTCGATCAGCTTTCCAGTGGTATTGATCCATTTACTTCCTGTTGATGTCCCCTCATTCTTTTCTTTTATTCCCAGTTTTTTCAATACGTCCTGCATGTTCTTTATTTTGACAAAGATATTTTGATTCCGCCCATCAGCCATCTTCCCGGCATCCTGGCGCCCAAAAGGTCTGCATAATTACTATCAAAAACATTATCTGCCTGAACAAAGACTGCTAATTTGTTTTTCCAGGCAAAAACTTCGGCTTTAAGATTCATCACAAAATAATCCTGGTCAATTTTTGCAATATTAACAGGAGCGGATTGAGCTGCCCTTGATTTATAAAGCCCGTTCAATGTAAAAGCAAGCCGCCGGAGCCGGTATCTGAAACTGAAATTGGTAAGAAACTTCGCATGCGAGGAAATGTAAAGGGAAGGAGTGGCATTGCTGCTCAGGCTATTCAGCCATACTATACCCAGGGTCGCCCAGGCCTCCTGCTTGTTTTGAAAGGTTTTAGAATAAACCAGGTCAGCTTCAATGCCTGATGTTTTTACACTGGCTATATTTTTAGCAAGCGCATAACTGCCAAGAGGAGAGAGGTTGAATTTCCTAGGCATCTCGTCAAAAGGAGTGGGCACATAATCAATCAGCTGCCTGTGATAACGCTGGAAAAAGCCAACTGATAATTTCAGGGATGATAGAAAATAATCCGCGCCTGCTTCGTAACTGATGGATTGCTCAGGGGCAAGATCAGGATTGCCGATCCGCCCGCTGCTGACAAATAATTTATTGTAATTGTTGAACCTTTCTGTAAAATCAGCATCCCGGATGGTCTTACCTGCGCTTCCCCTTAATTGAAACTGCCTTACCCGGTAAGAAAGATTTACCTGTGGAACCAGTTCCCATCCGGACCTTTCATTCCATTCCAGCCTGAGGGCAGGGCTCGCAAAAAAATGATTACCCAGCTGCTGGCTGACTACCACGAATCCCGCCGCCTGGTCTACGCGGTGCCTGCCCCTGTCATTGGAAAGTATCCGTTTATTGAGATACTGGCCTCCAATGATGATGGTAGTTTTGTCATTCAGTTTCCATTCATCTTTCAGCAGGGCCTGTACCATTTTGCTGTTACTTTCATTGGGTGCTCCCATGCTGTTGTACTGGTATTCATCATCAAGACATTTGAACCCGGCGGAAAAGCTAAGCCTGTTCCTCCCTGTATTGTAGGCAATGGAAACCTGGTTCCAGAAGCTGGTTATTTTTTCCGCAGCAGTGTCTGAAATAAAGCTGGTGTAAAAATTCTGCGCGGAGAAATTACGCGTATCATAAGCATACCGCATCTGCATCGACAGCTTTTCATTGAAATGATGCCCAAACGAGAAAGATGCAGTATGCGCATATACTGAACCGTTAGTTCCCCGTTGGGGCTGGCCGGAAGTATTGTTGGATAAAATCCCTGCACTGACAGAAGTATTTCCATTGTTGAAATAAATCCCGGCATTGGCTGAAAAAAGATCGTAAGCTCCTGCCTTTAATTGCACACCGGTGTTGAGTGCAGGTTTTCCCTTGCGTGCGCTAAATGTTTTGGTAATAATATGTACCACGCCGCCTACGGCTTCTGAACCATAAATAGCCGAAGAAGCACCTTTCAGAATTTCTATTCTCTCTATTTCATGAGGTGCAATCGGGATGTAGGCTGAAAAATGCCCTGTATTGGGATCATTCAAACGGAGCCCGTCCAGCACCACCAATACCTGCTGGAATGTACCACCCCGTAGAACGATATCACTTTGAGCGCCCAAAGGTCCGCGCGCCTGCATTTCAATCCCGGGAAGGAAACGTAATAATTCATCAATGGATTGGACAGGTAGATCATTGAATTTTTCTCCCTGTATCACAAAAAGATTTCTGCCGGAACGGGAAGTTTTTTCTGGAGTGGAGGAAGTTGTGACTGTTACAGGGTCCATTTCATTATCCTGGGCTTTCAGACATAGCATTGAGCCCAACAATGCAGCCAGTGCAAATGTTTTTCTCATAAGTCAGTTTGGTTTGGCAAATAAACTCCCTAAAAATTAATAAGATTCAGTTTCATTGGGGAAATTATTCGACCTGACATCGGAAATATATTGTTGAATCGCCTTAGTTACCTGTTCATGCATATTGAGGTACTGGCGGAGGAATCTCGGTTTGAATTCTGTATTGATCCCCAGCATATCATGCATCACCAGCACCTGGCCATCACATTGGGGTCCGGCACCGATTCCTATTGTTGGTATCTTAAGGCTCCGCGAAACTTCACCGGCCAGGGTGGCTGGTATTTTTTCCAGTACGAGGGCAAAGCAGCCTGCTTCCTGGAGGAGTTGCGCATCCGCCCTTAATTTCGCGGCCTCATCTTCTCCCTTGGCTCTTACGTTATAGGTTCCGAATTTATAAA
>CBDUBK010000299.1:0-3993 GCA_965365375.1 uncultured bacterium
ACGGTACCAATCCTGCTTTCACCAGGCAAAAGCTGGCTGACTTCCTCGAATAAAACACGGTCTCTTTTTTCAAGTGAATAAATAGTTTTGAGGTAGGGGGCCTGCAACATTTTTTTCAGTGATTCATTCATCCATACTACTTCGCCAGATTCAGCTTCATAGGACAGGATACCGGTATCAACCAGCTCGAGGATCTTCTGCAGGTACTGGTACTGGGTTTCTTTTTCCTTGCTGATGACTTTAAAGGTTGTATTGATCTCATTGAATCCTTTGCGCAACGGCTGTATGTCAGCAGATGCATGCTTCACATCAAAATAGCGGGAGAAATCGCGGTAATGAATGGCTTCCACAAACTCTTTCAGCTCATCATGGGTTTTTTTCTGGAAGCGCACCAGTTCCACTACCTGGTAAATAATAACCGGGGCGATCAATGCGAGGTAAAGATGCCATGACTTCACCAGCAGCAATGAAGCAAAGAACAGGGTAATAAAAAGCAGCAACACCCGGATCACGATACGCCACTGGTAATTTTTGAGGATCATGTTTATCTGGATTGGAGCTGTTAAATATCGTATTTACTGAGACGCCGGTACAGGGCAGTACGGGTGATTCCCAGTTCTTTGGCAGCCTTGGAAATATTACCGTTGTTTTTTTCTATCACACGAAGGATGGTATTCTTTTCAACTGCACTCAGGTTGGTCTGGTGGTCATCCTGCTGTGCCATGACCTGTGATTCTATCGGGGAAAAAATAATATCACTGCCGGTTAGTATGGTTTCTTCTGCCATGATCACTGCTCTTTCAATAGTGTACTGCAGCTCCCGTACATTACCGGGATAATGATAACCGAGTAATTTATCAGTGGCAGATCTGTCAAAACCAGGTTCCGGTTTCAGGTATTTATTACTGTAGATCTTACTGAAATGTTTCGCGAGCAGCATGATATCTTCCGTACGCTTGCGAAGCGGGGGTACCACGATTTCAACGGTATTGATCCGGTAAATGAGATCTTTCCTGAAACGGTTTTCATTGGCCAGTTCAGCAAGTGGTACATTGGTAGCGCAGATCAGGCGGATGTCAATAGGAATTGGTTCATTGGAGCCCAGCCGGGTCACCTGGCGGTTTTGCAAAACACTTAATAAGCGAGCCTGCTGGTGCAGGCTGATATTTCCTATTTCATCAAGGAACAGGGTGCCTGAGTGTGCGGATTCAAATCTTCCTACCCGGTCTTCGCGGGCATCCGTGAAAGCGCCTTTTTTATGACCGAACAATTCACTTTCGAAAAGTGATTCGGTAAGAGCGCCTACATCAACCTTCACAAAAGGTTTCATGGACCTGGCTGAAAAATGATGGATCGCTTTCGCGATCAGTTCCTTGCCCGTACCATTCTCGCCAAGGATCAGGATATTGGCATCAGTAGGAGCGATCTTCTGGATCTTGTAAAATATATCCTTCATCACTTCAGCGCTGCCAAGCAATTCCGTTTCAAAAATGGAACTGGAAATAAGTGCAGTTCCTCCCTTCTGTTCTTTTCTTTTTACTGCTTCCCGGATCGTGGTGAGCAGTTTTTCATTGTGCCAGGGTTTCACTACAAAATCATAAGCACCTTCCTTGAGGGAGCGGATCGCAAGGTCAATATCACCATAAGCGGTGATCATGATCACGCAACTGTCAGGCTTGAGCTCGCGGATCTTCTTCAGCCAGAAAATACCTTCATTACCTGTATTGATGGAGCTGTTGAAATTCATGTCCAGCAGGATCACATCAAATTCCTGCTGGGAAAGCAGCGAGCGGATATTCTCCGGATTTTTTTCAGTGATAATCTCTTTTACTTCGGGACGTAACAATAAACGGACTGCCGTGAGCACATCCACATCATCATCAATCACCAGTACAGAAGCAGTTTTTAATGACATAATTTTTCATCGAGTGATGGAAGGGACGAATCTACAACTATGCCATTATACAATGATTTGAAAATGAAGGCCGGGTGAAGTTCTGCCCGCGGACAACTGTATCAAAACCGGACAGTGTTTGTCCGGAAACGAACAATTTCGTAGATTGAATTTTTCTATGTAATTGAAAATCATGCTTTTCAAAATTGGCACTGCTTTCCTTATCATAGAACAGGAATATCCTGCCCGGGTGCAGGATTGAATTAAAAAGAATCGAACCGTGGATAGAAAAATTGAAAGAAAAGGGTGGCGGAAAAAAACAGTACTGGCTGTTGCCGGTATTACCTGCCTTGTTTTACTGGTTGCTGCCAGCCTGTATTTTACTTCCGGCAAATCCAAGCTCAATGTGGACGCGGAAAGGATCACCATCGCTGAAGTGAAGAAAGGTCCCTTCCAGGAATTTATTCCTGTCAACGGGGTAGTGCTTCCAGTCACTACCATTTACCTCGATGCTGTTGAAGGCGGAAGGGTAGAGGAGAAACTTGTTGAAGATGGTTCCTTCGTTAAAAAAGGACAGCCCATCCTTCGTTTGTCCAATACTGATATTGAACTGAGCCTGGTGAACCAGCAAACTTCCGTGTACAACCTGCTCACGCAAATGCAGATTTCCAAGAATGCTGCCCAGCAGAATACCGTCAATAGCCTCAACCAGGTTACAGATGTGGAGAGCCAGCTCAAGGAAGCCAAAAGACTTTACGAGCTAAATAAAAAATTATACGACCAGAAAGCCATCGGCCTGCAGGAATTCAGGCAGAGTGAAAATAATTACCAGTACCTCCAGGAAAAAACAAGACTTGCACGCCAGCTCCTCCGCCAGGATTCTGTTTCCAACGCCCAGCAGGTAACGCAGGCGCAACAATCTTTCCGCGGTTCACAAAATGCTTTGGATGTGATGCGTAAGAAAGTAGGTGATCTGGTGGTACGGGCACCGATTGACGGACAGCTGACCTCTCTCGATGCGGAGATCGGGCAGAATAAGAATAAGGGTGAAAGACTGGGACAGATCGATGTGCTTAGCGGATATAAGGTTCGCGTGGATGTGGATGAGCATTATATCACCCGTGTATTTGTAGGTCTCATGGGAGAAGCCAGTTTTGCCGGCAAAGAATATAAACTCCGTATCACCAAAGTATATACCCAGGTCAATAACGGGCGTTTCCAGGTTGATATGCAGTTTGACCAGTCAGTACCCGAAGGTGTGCGGAGGGGACAAACGCTGCAGATCCGGCTGGCATTGAGTGATGAGACGCAGGCTTTATTACTGGCCAAGGGTGGCTTCTACCAGCAGACAGGTGGTAACTGGGTTTTCAAATTAAGCAAGGATGGAAGCACCGCTTACAAAGTGGATGTACAGCTGGGCAGGCAGAACCCTGATTATTATGAGGTGGTGAGCGGGCTGGAACCGGGAGATAAAGTTGTTACCTCCAGCTATGAAACTTATGGGAATATGCAGGAACTGGTATTAAAAAAATAAAGAACCAAATATGAAACTGGTAATGATCATTGTTCTCCTTGGTATCTGTTCATCAGGTCCGGGAAAAAAAGCCAAACCTGCCCCGCCGCAGGCAGCAACATCATCTTACCAGATGCCCGCACCGGGACTGATCGTTCAAATCTAAGCCAACCATAAATCAACAGCAAAATGATAAAGATCAAAGACCTTGAGAAAATTTACCGGACCGAAGATGTGGAAACGGTAGCATTGAATAAACTATCCCTTGAAGTTAAGGAAGGAGAATTCGTAGCAGTCATGGGACCTTCAGGCTGTGGCAAATCCACCCTTTTGAATATCCTGGGATTGCTTGATGATCCGGATGACGGCAGTTTCCAGTTCAATGGTATTGAAGTCGCCGGTTTCAATGAACGAAAAAGAGCAGACCTACGCAAAAGAAACATCGGTTTTGTATTCCAGAGTTTCAACCTCATTGATGAACTCACGGTATTTGAGAACGTGGAGCTTCCATTGATCTATCTGGGTATGAAATCACCTGAAAGAAAAAAGAAAGTGGAATCTGTACTCGATAAGATGCAGATCATGC
>CBDUBK010000300.1:0-3988 GCA_965365375.1 uncultured bacterium
ACTGCGGCATGTCGAGCCAGGGAAATCCGCCGTAGGGCTGGTTCAGCACATTCACTTTTACTTCATTTTTTACCACACCCTGCTGGTTGGTAAGATTCTCCTGCGTGATCTTCAGGCCTTTCATGCGGTCTGCTTCAGCCCAGAGTGCTGTTTCCAGTTTATGGGAAGGCAGTACCTCATAATAATTGGTGAAATCAAACCTTGTTGAGCCGTTGAGGATACCACCATTCTTTTGCACAAGATTGATGAATTCCATTTTGCCCAGGTTCTCCGATCCCTGGAACATCATGTGCTCAAACAGGTGGGCAAAGCCGGTGCGGTTCCTGGGTTCGATCCTGAAACCGATATTGTAATAAATCCCAACGGTTACCAGTGGAGCGGTTTTGTCGGGCGACAGCACCACCTTCATTCCGTTTTTTAATTTGTAATAGGTTACCGGGACCTGCAGGTCTTCCGGTGCCCCTGGTTTTTTCCAGGAGGATAAAACAATTGCAGGCAGCAATAGGATCAGCAGCCACCTGGATGAATAATACTTCATAAGCCTCTGTTTTTTCAGTTAATGAATCCGTGTGTTCGGCTTCAATTTAAGCAGGGCGGCTATGAGTAAAAAGGCAAAGATGATGAACGGCAGAACCTGGCTGGTTTTTATTGCACATTGGCCCTGATAAAGACCTCGATCTTGTTGAAAGCATCGGTCATGGTAGCCGGGGGCCAGATATCATGACCAAGGCCAGGATAGGTGACCAGCTGGTGAACCACACCTTCCTGCTGCAGTTTATTTTTCAGCGCCTGCGACTGTGCAATAGGAACCACAACATCAGCATCTCCATGAAGAATGATCGTTGGGGGGGAAAGAGGGGTAATAAAATTGACCGGGCTTGAACTCTGGAACATGGCAGCGTTGGTGGTTGGATTGCCACCCATGAGGATCTGCAATCCCAGTTGCGAAGTAGGGTCGGTTGTATTGTTAAAAAAACTGACCATATCAGCCGGGCCGAAAAAATTGACCACGGCCCTGATCTTCGGACTTGAATTTTTATAGGCGTGAAGCAGGGCCATGTGCCCGCCGGCGCTGGCACCCAGCAACACAAATTTTTGCGAGGTCTTGTATTCACCGCTTTTCTGTACCAGGAAATCAACGGCAGCCTTCATATCATTTTCCTGGGTTGGGAAATGATTGGCGAAAGTTGTAGCAAGGCGGTAATTGATATTAGCTATGGCCCAACCCGGTAGTCTTTGCTGGAGTACGGGAATGAACTGGTTGAAATCTGTTTTATCACCTTCCACCCAGGCACCACCATGCACCATGATCACCATTTTGGTGGTATCAGTGCGTCCTGCAGGAAGATAAATATCCATTTTCTGCTGGGGATCAGAACCGTATGAAACATTATTAAGTGTCTGTGCAGGTAGTGATTCTTGCGTGTTATTGTTTGTTTCCTTCTGGCAGGAAAGTAGCGTTGTAATGAGTGAAAAACTGATCAGAAGTTGTTTCATAGATGATGAAATTACTTGAGAGAGGGGAGAGATAAAAGTTAAAAGTTCAAAGTTCAAAAGCCTGCCCTGACGAAGGAAGGGTCGGTGTACGAAAGCATGAAAGGAACTTTTTATTCAACCCGGTCAATCTTCTTTGCGCCTTCTTAGCGTACTCCGCGTCCTTTGCGGTTTGATATTTTTTTAACCGCAAAGAGCGCAAAGGAGGCGCAAAGAATACGCAAAGTTTGATTCCCAAAATTATTTTAAACCCAATTCCTTTAGTTGTTTTTCATCAATCTCCGCTGGTGCATCGAGCATTACATCGCGGCCGCTGTTATTTTTTGGAAAGGCAATAAAATCACGGATGCTTTCACTGCCACCGAGGATGGCGCAAAGCCGGTCAAAACCAAATGCAATACCACCATGAGGCGGTGCACCATATTCAAAAGCACCTAATAAAAACCCGAATTTATGTTGTGCTTCTTCCGGGCTCATACCCAAAGCCGCGAACATTTTTTCCTGCAGTTCCCGCTGGAAGATGCGGATGGAACCACCGCCAATTTCGTTTCCGTTCAAAACCATATCATAGGCATTGGCCTTGATATTGGAATAGGGATGTTTGAGATATGTGGAAGCATCTTTGATAGAAGGATCATTGCTGATCATGGTTTCAATATCTGAAGGCTTGGGTGAAGTGAAAGGATGGTGTCTTGCTACCCATCTTCCCTGTCCGCCACTGGCTGCATCTTCTTCCTCTGCATATTCAAACAAAGGAAAATCAAGTACCCAGAGCAGCCTGAATTCATCCTTCTTACGGAGCCCCATTCTTTCTCCCAGTTCAAGCCTCAGCTCACTGATGGCCTTGCGTGTTCTTTCTTCTGCACCAGCCAGGATAAAAATGAGGTCCCCTGGTTTTGCTCCTGCGAAATCAGCAATTGCTTTCAACTTTTCAGGACCATAAAACTTATCGACACTGCTTTTTAAACTGCCATCTGTATTGTAACGAATATTCACTAATCCCTGCATGCCGATCTGTGGCCGTTTTACCCAGTCGGTCAATTCATCGATCTGCTTCCTGGAATATTCTGCAGCACCAGGCACTGCGATCGCCAGTACGGTTTCGGCATTGTCAAAAACACCAAAGCCTGCACCGTTGATCAACTCACCTGTTGCTTCAATTTTTCCGCCTTTGTTGAAAGCTGATTTCAGGTTGGCCAGCTTCATGCCAAAACGGATATCCGGTTTATCAATTCCATATTGCCACATGGCTTCTTCCCAGCTCATGCGCTCTACTTTATCGGTATAATCAATATTTTTTACCTGCCTGAAAATATATTTCACCAGACCTTCAAACATGTTGAGGATGTCTTCCTGTTCTACAAATGCCATCTCGCAATCGATCTGCGTGAACTCAGGCTGACGGTCTGCCCTCAGGTCCTCATCCCTGAAACATTTTACGATCTGGTAATAACGGTCATAACCGCTTACCATCAGCAATTGTTTGAAAGTCTGCGGTGACTGGGGCAGTGCATAGAACTGTCCTTCATTCATTCTTGAAGGCACTACAAAATCCCTGGCACCTTCCGGTGTTGATTTAATAAGAAAGGGCGTTTCAATATCCATGAATCCCTGCTGGTGCAGGTAATCGCGTGTAGCCCTGTTGACGGCATATCGTAATTCAAGATTCTTTTTTACAGCATTGCGCCTGAGATCGAGGTAGCGGTACTTCATGCGAAGGTCATCACCTCCATCCGTATCATCCTGGATGGTAAAAGGAGGCACTGCTGATTTATTCAGTATTTTAAATGAGACTACGATGATTTCGATTTCGCCGGTTGGAATATTGGGGTTTTTATTGCTGCGTTCAGAGACGGTTCCATTTACCTGGATCACAAATTCACGGCCCAGCGGGTTGTTGTCCAATTCCGAATTGAGTGCTTCTCCAAACAACAGCTGGGTAATACCGTAACGGTCACGGAGGTCTACGAAAGTAATGGACCCGAATTTGCGCACGGTTTGCACCCAGCCGGCCAGCTGCACTTCCTTGCCTTTATTTTCGATTCTTAATTCTCCACAGGTATGGGAACGAAACATAGTGGTAGTATTTGAGTGATGTGGAAAGCCAATGGCTATTGGCTATTAGCCATTGGCTTTCCGCAGGCTCGCAAAGATAACAGAAAGGCTGTTTAGGATCAGTTCAATTCTATGCCGATCTTTTTCATGAGAATGGAAGCATTCAGGCTGGTGCACACACCATGTTTCAGCTGGTAATCGAAATACAATTCCTCTCCGGAAACCTGTACATCAAAGTGATAATTCTCAATGGAATCAGGGTATTTCCCTGAAAGGGCTGCCAATTCCACATCATGCGTGGCAATTACGGCAACGGCTTTTTGTCTTACCAGTTGTTCCATCAATGCGGCCGAACCGGTATGGCGGTCAAAAGAATTGGTACCTCTCAGGATCTCGTCCAGCAGAATGAAGATCCTTTCATGGCGGTTCACCGCTTCAA
>CBDUBK010000301.1:0-3983 GCA_965365375.1 uncultured bacterium
TCTTACCAATCATGCTGGATCCATAGTCTGGAAGCCCTGGGTTCTTGATCCTTCACCTGCATCTCTCCATGCACCGGCTTCAAGGAAAAACGATTCGCTCAACACTGTTGAACAGGTAACACTTGATGCGCCCCCGCCCGGGAATTACCAGGTGATGGTGATCGGTTCGACGCTGGCAGGCCAACAGGATTTTGCTCTTGCCTGGCAGGAAGATACCAGCAAGCATTTTTACTGGACCTATCCTGCAATCAACGGGCAGCTCATCGCAGGGAATACGCACTGGCTCAGGTGGACTACCAATCGTTCCGGTGGCGCACAGCTTGAATATGAGACAGGTACAGGTAACTGGCAGGCGGCAGGATTGGTAACTGATGTAAGCCTGGGTTATTTTAAATGGCGTTTACCAGATACCGTTACAACAGCCAGGATCCGCATGCGTTTCGCCGATACCTCCTTCAGCTTAGAAACTTTTTCCATTAGCCCGCAATTGAATATGCACGTAGGTTATAACTGCGCTGATTCATTCCTGTTGTACTGGAATAAAATCCATACCGGAAATTACCAGTTGTACCAGCTGGGTGCTGAATATCTCGAAGCTTTTGCACAAGTCCAGGATACATTTATCGTACTGAAAAAAACTGTGCATCCTTCCATCTATTATTCAGTTGCCCCCTTGATCGGTGGTAAGGCAGGCATTCCGGCCAACACAGTTAATTATCCTTCACTTGGCCCTGCCTGTTATATCAATGCATTTTACCTGCAATCACAATCCGGCTCCACTGCCAGTTTCATGATAGAACTCGGAAGCATTTTCGGAATCACCGAAATGGCTATGGAAAAAAGGACCTCGCAGGGTTATAACGTGGTTGAAATCCTTGCCCAGCCACCGGGTATTTCATTTGTGTGGGATATTGAGGGTCTGTCAGCAGGTGAAAATCATTTTCGCCTGCGTATCAAAACTTCATCAGGCAGCTATATTTACAGTGATGTGGAAATAGTTTATTACTGGCTCACTGAACCAGTGCTTGTTTATCCAAACCCGGTTAAAAGAGGAGAGCATATCAGATTGCTCGCAGGTGAATCAGGAAGATTTTCTATCCTATTATCAGATGCAAATGGCAGAATGCTCCACCGGCAGGTACTTAACAGCACCAGGACCGAAATTTCAACTGATCAATTTTCACCGGGCATTTACTGGATCAGCATTTTTGACAGGCAGGGGAGGACGGTAAGGAAGAAGATAATGATTCAATAAACGTTCAAAGTTCAAAGAAGTTGTATCAAAAAAAACGCAAAGAAATAATTTCCTTTGCGTTTTTTTTAGTCTTCCTTGATCTTTGCGGTATCATTCCGCGAAAATTGCACTGCTCATTTATAAGGTTTTCAGTACATCATTCATACTTCTAACCGCCTCAGCGCTTTTATTGAAAAGTTCCTGTTCCTGCTGGTCCAGTTTATAATCAACGATTTTTTCCCAGCCATTCCTTCCAATCACAACAGGTACACCCAGGCAAATATCTTTCTGTCCGTATTCACCATCAAGGGCAACGCAACAGGTAAACAGTTTTTTCTCATCTCTTACAATGCTTTCCACGAGAGCTGCGCCTGCTGCTCCGGGAGCATACCATGCAGAAGTGCCAATCAGCTTGGTAAGGGTGGCACCACCAACCATTGTATCTGCCACGATCTGCTTTTGCTGGTCTTCACCCAGGAGTGAACTCACGGGAACAGAATTCCATGTAGCGTAACGGATCAAAGGGATCATGGTAGTATCTCCATGTCCGCCGATAACAGTGGCATTGAGGTCACCGGGAGAACAGTTGAGGGCTTTTGATAAATAACATTTGAACCTGGCGCTATCAAGGATACCACCCATTCCAATGATGCGCTGCTTTGGCAGCCCGGTAGATTGCAATGCGAGGTAAGTCATCGTATCCATTGGATTACTGATCACGATGATAATGGCCTCAGGTGAATGTTGCAGGATGTTCTGGGCCACACCTTTCACAATATTGGCGTTGGTGCCGATCAATTCCTCCCTGGTCATACCTGGTTTGCGGGGGATGCCCGAAGTAATGACCACAACAGAAGAACCAGCTGTTTTGGAATAATCATTGGTGCTGCCTGTGATCCTCGTATCAAATCCAAGCAAGGCGGCAGTTTGTGTCATGTCAAGTGCTTTCCCCTCTGCCAGGCCTTCCTTGATATCCAGCAGTACCAGTTCTTCACATAATTCTTTCCTGGCAATATTATCGGCTACGGTAGCACCCACTGCACCCGCACCTACAACAGTAATTTTCATTGATGAATGTATTTATGTGGTGAAATTATTTGCGGTGCGAAGATAGAATCTAAAGCGTGGATGCAGAAATGTGCCTGGAGGAAACTGATAACCGCACCTGGAACTATTCTTCCATCACGGTTTTGAGGCTTCCGATATTCATTGATCCTTCAAAAACACTGAGCAGTTTGCCTTCCTTATTATACAGGGCATGGAAGGGCAGGTGGTGAAATTTGTACCAGGTGGGCATGAGATAATAAATATCCCTTCCCACTACCACGTTGGGAATATTTTCCAGTTCATAAGTTTTAATGAAATCCTTCATTGCAGCAAAAGAATGCATGGTGATCATCACAAAATGAATGTCCTTTAATTCTTCTTTCCGCTTAACAATCTCGCGGGCTTCTTCCTGGCAGTGACTGCATTCCGGGCTGAAGATGATGAACGCTACCCCTTTACCTGGAGGGAGGTCAGCCCTTTTATACATGGTCACACTGTCACTCAATAAAACCTGGAAGGGGGTAATGGTCGGAAACCTTTTATAAAATGGCAGGGTTGTATCTGCCATCTGCCCCTGGCTGTTTACAGCAAAAAAACCTACGAACAGGAGCAATAAAAATTTTCTCATTTGATTTCTTTTAAAGAACCCCAAAACTAAGCTGGGTATCAGAATAAAGTTCCCAACCTGATGTGAAAACGTTTGGTTTCTTCTGACATACCATAATAGACCGTCACTGATAATTTATTGAATGGAGCGATCATCAGGCCTCCTCCATAACCAGTATGCCATTGTTCCGAATTATCTGCAGGCTGCCAGACCTTTCCCTGGTCAAAGAATGCAATGAGCCCGATCTTCCCATTGAAAATAACATTGCGTGTATTAAAGATCCAGCGAAGATCATTTCCATTATAAAAAATAGTTCTGCCATGAAATCGCTGCCTGAAATAACCACGCAGGGTTGATCCGCCCCCGAGATTGGCCAACTGGTAAAATTCTGGATTGCCAGTTACCGTTGCTCCCCCAGCCCTGACGGCAAGTGAAAAAGCCTTTGTAAGGGGAAGATAAAAACCCAGTATGGCCGATGCCCTGTTGAATGATTTTTCGGGGTTGGTGAGGTTAAAGGTCCGCCTGGCATTAGCAGCCAGCTGGAATCCTTTTGTCGGCACCACTTCATCATTATAATCATGAAACAGGTAATGGATTTCAGCGCCGGTAAAACCGGTTGGCTCATAAGTCTCAGGATTATTAAAAGGAGCCTGTGGTGATAAAATATGAGAACCTTCCTTCAATATTTTTACAGACTGGTAAAATGCTCTCAGGCCAAGCAGGTGGTGCCTGCCCAGCATACGGTGCAGATCTGCTGAACCCCCGGCTTCTTTGGAAAAATACTGGTAAGCACTTTTTTCTGATTCAAACTTGGTGTTGTTGCCATAACCAAAAAAATACTGTTCAAGTTTCTGGTCATAATTAGCTTCAAGGCCCAGGTTCCATTTGCCGAGCAGCTGGTGGAAGATAGCCTCGTATTCACCGCCCCATGATTTGTTGGGTACTGAATAATAACCAAACAATGACTGGTACCATCCAAATGGTTGTTTTCTCCATATCTGTTTGGTATAGTCGTAACCAAACTGGATGTGAATGCCCCTCGTATTGGTATAATAGGGTCTTAAAATAGTGCTTCCCTGGTTGTATTTGTATCCA
>CBDUBK010000302.1:0-3983 GCA_965365375.1 uncultured bacterium
TTATGATACTCCTCAGACCATTCAAAAGGTTGGGATCTTCATTCCTCCTGCCATTCCCGGTGCTGGTGTTTATTCTCTTCCTGGCAGCCCTGGTATTTAACTGGAGAGCAGTCAGCAGTATTTCCATGGGAGTCCTATTTATTGCAGGATTGAGCAATTTCAATAAGCAAACCGGAACATTTAAAGCTTCTCCATTTTTTTATCTTTCAATTGGCTGCATCGTTTTTTTTATATCGAAAATTTTCACGCTTTATGATACCAGCGATACAGGAGAAACCCTGGCACATCTACGTAAATCCCTGCCGCTTGCTCTTGCGCCATTCTGTTTTTATGCCAACAGTCAATTATTTCGCCTGCATTCAAAGCAAATCATGCAGGTCTGCACAATTATGGTACTTACAGCCCTGTTGTATTGTTTATTGATTGCCTGCGCCAGGTATTTTTCCGGCTCAGATTTCCGGGTATTCTTTTACCATGAATTCAGTTCAGCACTGGCACACCATGCCGTTCAACTCTCCGTAATCGTTTTTATGATCCTTTTATGGTTGAATGAAAAAGAAACTGGCTTCCCAAAAAAAATTCAAAACGGTTGCAGTCTTTTACTGGCCGGTTTCCTGGTACTGCTTTCCTCCAAGATGATCCTGGTCTTTGTGGCTGTCTATGCATTTTATACTTTAAGAAAAAAGCCAGGTAAATCATTTTCACCGGCATTGCTGTTTCCTGCAATGATGATGGTTATACTCCTGCTTGGACTGACACGCAACCCGGTAAGCAACCGTTTCCGCGATGTTTTTTCCGGCAACAGCCGTTTGTTTTTGAGCCAGGGTTTTCACCAGGGCATCTATTTTAATGGAATGCAGTTCCGCCTGGTACAGTACAGGTTTACCTGGGAATTACTCGATGAAAATAGATCATGGTTATCGGGACTGTCACCTGGTGACGCCCAAAAAAAACTTGACCAAAAATATATTTCAACCGGCATGTATACAGGAAGGGATAACCAAACAGGATACCTTGGATACCATACCCACAACCAGTTTCTTCAAACAATTCTACAACAAGGCCTGGCAGGTTTAACTTTTTTTATTTTTTTATTGCTACAGCTTCTTGGAATATTCTGGAACCGGAAATCTTTTACTTCGAAACTGGTTGGTTTATTGCTGCTGGCCTGGTGTTGCAGTGATGCAGTCCTTGAAACACAATACGGCATTGCCCTGTTTCTTTCCATACCATTGCTGGCCTGGATGTATTTACCCGGTAATAATTATAAAATCATTCCGGGCAAGGCTGTTAATGCCAATTCAGGGGGCAACCCAATACCTGCATGATACGTTTTTATTAAACAACCACAACCGCCCGACTTTGTGTGCAAAACGCGACATATTAGCTGCCTTATCTTATTTTGACCTGTTTGATTATCCTCTCACTCAAACGGAGATCTTCCAGTTCCTGCCCAATCAATGCAGCCAGGAAGAATTTTTTGCCTGTCTGCAGGATCTCAGCGCTGAAAACTGGATTTTCAAACTGGATGAATTTTACCTGTTGCAGGAAGATTACAGCCTGGTGAACCGGCGCAGGCAGGGCAATGCAAAAGCCCGGAAAATGCTTCAAACTGCTGAAAAAATCGCGGGGTTCCTGTCTGCCTTCCCTTTTGTAAGGGGAGTGGCGGTTTCCGGCTCCCTGTCCAAAAATTTTGCTGCGGAGGACTCAGATATTGATTTTTTTATAATTACAAGCGCAAACAGGCTCTGGCTGGGGCGTACCATCATGCATTTCTTCAAAAAACTGACTTTTCTTTTCAAAAAGGAGGATTGGTTTTGTATGAATTACTATATTGATGAAGAAATGATGGGTATCAGGGAGAGAAATGTTTTTACCGCTACCGAAATTGCAACCTTACTTCCCCTGAGAGGCATCCGCTCCTTCAAAAATTTTTTCAAAGAGAATAAATGGAGCCGTGACTATCTTCCCAATCATGTTTTGAAGGTTTCTTATGTGCAGGAGGTAAAAGATCATTTTTTTAAAAGGATGATCGAGTTTATTTTCAACCACAGGATCGGTAACCTGGCCGACGACTGGCTGATGAAGATCACCCGGCTGAGATGGAATAAAAAAACCAATAACCAGCAAAAGAACCGGAAGGGAATTGTTTTAAGTATGGATGCGGCCAAACATTATGCAAAGCCTGATCCGGAAAATTTCCAGAAAAAAATCATGCGGATGCATGAAAACAATTTATACCACCTGTTCCTGGACTATGAAAACAAAATAAAAACGATCTATTAATGAACGGGCTTTCAGTAGTTATCATCACCCGCAACGAAGAGCAGAATATCGTGGACTGCATCCGGTCAGCAAAGCTGGTGGCGCAGGATATCGTGATCGTTGACAGCGGCAGTACCGACAGTACCGTTGATCTTGCACGTGCGGCAGGTGCCCGGGTATTTGAGATCGCCTGGGAAGGATATGGATATTCGAGGAATTACGGTGCAGCCAAAGCAAAAAATTCCTGGATACTGGCACTGGATGCCGATGAACGTGTTAGCACTTCACTTGCCCTGGTCATCAGCAAACTTTCATTGGAAAATGAATTTGAAGTTTTCAGGTTCCGAAGAAAAAATTTCCTGGATAATAAAGAGATCAGGTTTGGCACACTGGGTTATGAAACCGTTACCCGTATCTATAACCGTGACCAGTTTGGATGGGACCTGAGCCTGGTACATGAAAAACTGGAACCCGGCAATCAAAGCCGAAAAATGATAGATGGATACATGGAGCATTATGGTTTAAAGAACTTTGAAGATTATGCTTTTAAGTCGAGGCTCTATGCCAGGCTTAGTGCAGAAAAATATTACAGCGAAGGCAGAAGGGCCGGCTGGCTGAAAAGAATGGGCTCACCTGTATTCAATTCCATCAAGTCCTATATTTTCCAGTTTGGATTTCTTGAAGGCAGCAGGGGTTTGAAAACAGCAAGGATGATCGCACACTACAGCTGGCTCAAATATCATTACCTCCAGGAGCTCCATGCTGCCATTGTTTATAAACAACCTGAAATACATTTTACGCCCGCACGCAAGATCGAAACAGTTTCTAACTAGGTTTTTGCAGGGTGATGATAAAATAATCCCCCACATTTCTCCAGAACCATTTATGTTTCCAGGCGCTTTCTTTTTTTACCAGGTACCGGTAAATACGCGGATGCTTTTCATCAAAACCTTTCATATACGATGGAGGCACAAGCGTGCACAACCCTTCCAATGAAACGAGGTGGAAAGATGGAAGATTACTGATGACATCACTGGGTGAATAATACCAGCAGCGGAACCAGGTATTTTCTATATGGGCTTCTCTTCCGCCATTACTAAAGAATCGGCGTGTAGCCTCCCTGAATTTTCCTCTGAATAGCAGCGAAGTTTCCCATAAACAAAAACGGTTGATGATAACAAGGGTCACATGACCTCCCGGTTTGAGCAGGTCATCAAATGAATGCAGTACTTTATCCAGTTTGGAGGTGCAGTTCAATCCCCCGAAATTGGAATAGATATGATCAAAGGGTCCTTTGTAATTGAGCTCTTCGAGTGTGGTAAAGGAACATTCTTCGCAACTGATGTTATTTGCTCGCTCATTGTTAAGTTTTGACCGGAGTTGTTGCATCATTCCCGCTGAAGCATCTGTTGCATGCACATGAAACCCCTTCCTGCTGAAATACAAAGCATCCTCGCCTGTTCCGCAATTGAGCTCCAGCAGCCTGTCGTCATTTTTCAGAAAAGAAAGAATATGGTCCCTCACTCTTTTTCTTTTATATGCAATGAGATGGTCATGACCAAAATGCTCATCAAAAACGAGGGACTGGCGGTTAAAGGCCTCAAGGGCTTTTTCATTTACCAATGAGCTGTTCATGGATGCTGGAGTTTTCTCAATTTTCTTTTTTGCAATATTGCTGAGGGCAAATGCCAGGCCCCTGCCATCATTTTCCGCAACAA
>CBDUBK010000303.1:0-3977 GCA_965365375.1 uncultured bacterium
TTAACTCCCGCCTTTGGCTCTTGACCTACATCAATGCCATTTCTTATCTGTCCTCAACGGTGGGGCATAGGGGTTGGACTAGCTTTGTAATTCCCGGTTACAAGATTAGATCACCTTTAAATCCCATTGCCATGACGACTATATTTGCCTTTGTATTTTTAATAGCTGTTGCAATTGCTGCATCCCTGCTGATCATACTAGAACAGAATCTTCAAAGGCAGGAAAGAGAAGAAAAAGAAGATAAGGAAAGCGGGAATACCAGGATCCATTTAGGATCCAGGAAAACCCTCTACCCTGGTTAAGCAATTTCAGTATCGTCAACAAATCAAAAAGGCAGCACTGACGCTGCCTTTTTAACTGGAAATCAAAACCCGGAAATCATTCAAAGAATTGATAAAAGCTTAGAATGCTATTTTTCAGATTGGTATAAGCTTCTGCATGTTCATCCTCTTCCTCTTTTATTTCTTTGAGGTCTTTAAGGACTTTCTGAAGCCATAGATGAAGGGTATCATGGTCTGCACCTTCCATTTTACAATCTTTGATAAGCGCGTCAACCTGGTTTTGCATTTTGGAAATAAATTGGGGCTTGCTGTTACTTTTTAAATAAATGCTGTCGTTGATGATGAGCACTATTTCTTTTATGTGCTCCTTTGTGTTTTTATCGGCTTTCCATTTATTTCCGTTGTTCAGCCCCAGTAATTCGGTTTTATCCTCACTGGTTTTATCATGTTTGGAGTGTTCCGGTTCTGTTTTTTCCTGGCTGTTGCAGGCAAGTAGCGTTATAGTAATTAAGATCAGTAAATTCTTCATAATTCTGGTTTAAAATGGTTAATCATTATCATTTTCAGGAAGATCCGCATTGTTGTTTTGCACCAGACCATTTCTAATTTCTGAATGGCGTATCTGGCCACCCAGGTGAGCGGTTTGAATCATTAATGCAGAAGAAATAAGAGATAAAATAAGCACCGCGATTTTCAATACGCGTGATGCAGACTGCCAACGGTGGGAAAACAGGGCGGCAAGCGCAAAAAGACCCGCAACTGCAATAGAAAGCATTGAAAATTTCGCAACATCTTCATGTTCTTCAATGATGGCTTCTGAAATACCGGGAAGTTTTTCAATAGCTTCTTCTGCACCTTCACCGGTAAAGTAAACCGGCAGAGCGGCTATGCCGGCAAACAGGATCATTATGTAAGCTGTTGTAATAAGTGTACTGTTTTTCATTAATAATGCCACGACCAGTACAACCATAGCTATCAGCGATATGATTACAGGCGCATGTGTTAACGCCAGGTGGATTTGAACACTGTTCATAAAATAGATTTAGTAGTAAATAATTGTATTCCTTTATCAGTAATATGGGGAACTAAATCCTGGGTGGGTGAAAGATGCGCACAAGATGTTGCTGTGGTACATCACCAGTGTAAGGAGGTGTATTTTTTTTAAGCTGCAGGAATATGACCTGGGTGCTTTTGATTAACCCGGGTATGATAGCATAACCGATATTATAATGGATCATGGATTTGAAAGGTAACTGTTCATCCTCGGGCAGGTCAGCGTCATGGTGACCGGGGTTATAATGCTCTTTCAAAAAATCAACCAGGGAAATCCCGTTTTCTTCCTGGTGTTTCATTAAATGTTCTATAAGCAAGGGTATTTTGAAAACCTGGCCTGCCGGCGTCTGTATGCATACCAGCATCACCAGCAGGAATATGGTCGAGATTTTTTTCATTAGAAAGTATGAATGTATATGCAGGCTGGTTCACATTCAATGACCGCGGTCAGCCCCGGTATAAAATTTTGCTAAGATTATTTATAGGAATTTGTTTGGCGGCATAAACCAGTTGGTTTATAACAAAAGCAGGGATCATTCGTCTTTTATCTCCTACATTTATAAGAGTTTATTCCTTAGAAGAATCATGACAATTATGAAAAAAAATTTCGTCCTGTTCCTGGTTTGCTTTACCGCATTTTCCTCGTTTGCGCAACCTGCAGATGCTATCGCCATCATTCCTGAACCGGTATCCATCAAAAAGGGCAGTGGCAGTTATACGCTTCCCAATCATATTATAGTCGAAGCGCCCCAGGTTAATGAATTAAAAACTACCCTTGATTTTTTGGAGGAAAGGCTGACTGTACCCACAGGTTTTAAAGTTTCTGTTATACAGAAATCAGGTTCACCAACAATCCGGCTTTTGTTAAATAAAACTGCAGATGCTGCTATAAAAAAGGAGGGTTATGCGCTTAGTGTGACTGGAAAAGGCATTGTGATCAGGGCGAATGAACCTGCCGGGTTGTTTTATGGGGCCCAAACCCTCGTACAATTATTTCCAAAAGAAATTGAATCCGTTTCAAAGACCACTGCAAAATGGACGGTGCCGCTGGTAGAGATCGTGGATTACCCTCGGTTTGGCTGGAGGGGATTGATGTTTGATGTGACCCGCCATTTTTTTACCAAGCAGGAGGTTAAAAAATTTATTGACGATATGGTGCGGTATAAGTATAATATCCTGCACCTGCACCTTACAGATGATGAAGGGTGGCGCATCCAGATCAAATCCCTTCCACGGCTTACGGAGGTGGGTGCCTGGAATGTAAAGAAGGAAGGTTACTTCGGAACTTTTTCGAAACCCGGCCCTGATGAGCCGCGCAATTATGGAGGCTTCTATACACATGAGGATATCAGGGAAATAGTTCAGTATGCAAAGGACCGTTTCGTAAATATTCTTCCTGAGGTTGATGTTCCGGGTCACAGCCTTGCGGCCATCGCTTCCTATCCAGAGCTATCCTGTACGGAAGGAGCCGATAAATATGTTGTGCGTTCCGGTGAGCAGATCATGGACTGGTCGAGAGGAGCACCACCGATCGCTCTTGTTGACAATACACTCTGCCCGGCCAATGAAAAAGTATATGAATTCATGGATAAGGTGATCACGGAGGTGGCGCAGCTGTTTCCATTTGAATACATTCATGTGGGAGGTGATGAAGCTCCGCATAATTTCTGGGAAAAGAATGAACAGGTAAAAGCGCTTATGCAGCGTGAGAACCTGAAGAACATGCACGAGGTGCAGGGATATTTTGAAAAACGTTTGGAGAAGATCGTTTTGTCAAAAGGCAAAAAATTTATGGGTTGGGATGAGATCATGGAGGGAGGGCTTGCACCAAGTGCCGCTGTCATGAGCTGGCGTGGAATGAAAAACGGTATTGAGGCGGCAAGAATGGGACATGAGGTGGTGATGAGTCCAACCACCTATGCCTACCTGGATTATATGCAGGCGGATCCTGTGATTGAAACACGCATTTATGCTTCACTGAGATTAAGTAAATCATACGAATTCGATCCCCAGCCTGATAGTGTAAAAACAAACCTGATCAAGGGAGGCCAGGCAAATTTGTGGACGGAGCAGATCTATAATTACCGTACGGTTCAATATATGTTATGGCCAAGGGCATTCGCGATAGCGGAATCGGTATGGTCACCCAGGGAAAAGAAAAACTGGAACCATTTTTTTAATAAGGTGGAAAATCATTTTACACGATTTGACCAGGCAGAAAAAAAATATGCGACCAGTGTTTATGATCCCATTTTTAAGGTAACCAGGACTAAGGATAGCCTGGTGCAGGTAGAGCTCAGCACTGAAGTTGAAGGCCTGGATATTTATTACAGTTTTGACAATTCTTTTCCGGACCGTTTTTACCCTAAGTACACAGGTCCGGTTACTCCTCCGAAAGATGCGGTGATGTTGAAGGTGGTAACTTACAAGGGAAAGAAACAGGTCGGCAGGTTTAATCACATGCCCGTTGAAGAGTTGAGGAAAAGGGCGGGGTTGAGGAAGTGAAAGATGCTTGACTAATGCATCAAGTAATGTTGGATGCTCTAAAATGCAACACCCCTTGTATAATAAGAAAAAGGCTCCAGCCCGAAAGCTGGAACCTTTTATAATCTCCTCCCTGCGCCGGCATTACCCGGATCAGGT
>CBDUBK010000304.1:0-3975 GCA_965365375.1 uncultured bacterium
TCCGCCATAATAAAAATCCGCGTAATCACCGTGCAACAAACCTTTGTCATACTGTTTGGTTACGTGTATGCTGCCGTCAAAGAAAAAGAGTTTGAATGGTCCATGAACCTCGGTATTGATATACTCACCATCGTACCTGGTTTTTTTATTGGCATAAATGCCCTTATACTTTCCGGTGCCATTAGGTAAAAGGATCTGGTGCAGTTTATTTCCCAGTGTGTCATACTGCTGGGCACCAACTAGCCATCCGGCGCGGTAGATTTCCTCGTCTTCCAATCTGCCGTTGGGTGAAAAATTCTGTTTTACACCCTTGATATCATCATTGAGATAAGTGGTGACCGAGAGCACCGTACCATTCCGGTCGTATTCAATCCAGTTTCCATTGAGCTTGCCGTCCTGGTACCAGCCTTCAGAACTGATCCTGCCATTGAGGTAATAGTTTTTGGCAAAGCCGTGTTTCTCACCATCAACATAATTCAGCTCATATTTTTTATTTCCATTCGGATAATAGCCGCTCGCGATCCCGTGAAGATTTCCTTTCTCATAATTGTTGACTTCTTTTACCTGGCCGGAGTTGAAATAGAAGATTTCCTTGCCCAGGATATTTACATCATCATCATAGGTGATGGATTTTATCTTGTAACCTTCGGGGTTATAGATCTCGAGTTCGATCATTTTATTCTTACGGACCGACTTTGAGATTTCTTTACCGGTTTTGTCAAAATACCTGGCTTCTTTCAGCTTGTTGTTCTCAAAGAGGAAGGTGGAGAAAAGTTTCCCGTCATCATCGAAGAATTCTGCCAGTCCCTCGGCCTTTTTTGTAAGGTGTTTTGTCAATCAGCACTTTCTTATCATTATAGATCATTTCCACACCATCAATGACGCCGTCAACATAGGTTGCTTTTCTTTTCAAAACACCATTGGGATGATAGGTGATGGCCTCTCCATATGGTTCACCATTCTTGTACATGATCTCAAAATCAGGCTGGCCGTTATCATGATAGGACTGGTACCTGCCATGAAATTTATTTTTCTCATAATTTGTCACCAGTTCTTTTTTCCCGTTGGGATGAAAGCTCTGGTAAGAACCATGCAATTCATTATTAAGGGTTGCTGCCTCAACCTTGATTCTACCATTCGTATGGTACTGGATATATTTCCCGGTCTCCTGTCCATTTTTATAGGTGCTTACCGTGTAAGGATGCCCCACTGCGAAGTAATTGGTCTTTTCACCTTCCTCATTTCCATTTTCAAACCTGGTCCTGATAGTCACCACGCCATATTTATTATAGGTGATGTCCTCACCATGCGCTACCCCATTGACCCAGTTGTCGTAACCACCAATTTTTCCATTGAACAGGTAATAGGCCCACTTGCCGTTCTTCTTGCCTTCTACATATTCACCTGTTGATTTAAGATTGCCATTCTTATGATAGAATTCCCATTTACCATGGGTTTTTTCATTTTTCAGAGAGCCTTTTCCATACAGGTAGCCACCATCATAATGGTATAAGGGTTCAGCTGCCAGTCGTTTTTCGTAATTCAGGATCCTTGTGGACCGGAGCTTTTCCAGGCGCGCAGAGTAGAAGGCTACTGCCTGGTTGATCTCTTTCTCATTTTTTTTGACATATTTCTGGATGGATTCAAGATTTACATCTGAGAATGCCCGGTAAACTGAAGGTTCAAACATTTTACTGTTGAAAATATCCTTGAGATAGGGTACATAAAACTGCATGAAAAAATCCGGGTCTTCACTGTCAAATTCCAGTTTCTCCATCATCACCTGCAATTGCCTGATGATGGGATCATCCAGGTCAGTGATCACTTTGTATCCTTTATCCAGGGCGATGCCTGAAAGGATGATCTGCTCAACCATGGCAAAGTTTCCTGACTGTTCTTTTGTTCTTTTATGCACTACCTCCTTTACATCATCAGTATTCTTACTCATGTTGCCAAGCAGCTTGATGATGGTATTGGAATGTGGTCCATTCGGATAGTTCATCAGGTAAGTAAAATAGCTCATCATGGCCTGCAGGATCTGCCCGCGCTGCATTGCACAATGGCCCAGACGGAAATGCGCACTTGAATAGAATGGATTTTTGATGAGCAATTGCTGGAAGATATCCTCTGCTTCATCCAGTTTTTTAAGGCGCATGTAAGTAATACCCTTATTAAGATTCAGCAGGGGAGAGTTGGGATATTTCATTAAGGCGGAATCATATACTTTCAATGCCTGTTCTGTTTGTTCCAGGTCATCAAGCGCACTGCCCAGTAAAGTATAAAAATCCAGTTCGTAGGTATCATCCTCGAGCGTGAGTCCTTCTCTTATGGTGTTGACAGTAGCCTGGAGTTCTTTGTCTGCATACAGGCTGTAAGCAACTTCATAAACAGCATAGGAATAATTGGTATCATTCCTGGGTACTTTCCGGTAGAGGTTAATCGCTTCTTTATATTTTTTTGAATCGTGCAGTTTGATTCCTTCTGCAATGAGTTCACCTGAGTTAACAGGTTCTGTTTGCTGGGCCTGGGTAGCAACCACGAAAAAAAGACCCACAAGTAAAATGGGGATGTGAATTTTCATTGAAAGCAGTTTGATTTGATCCCGGACAAAATAGTAAAAAATGGTGATTATTCTTTGTCGGTCCAGGGGTTAAAACGACTGTTGTCAATGGTTTACAATTAAATTTGTTAGATGCAGCTGGAACAAAATGTCAGTCTTCTTCCTTACAATACTTTTCGTATTCCTGTTAGCGCCCGTTATTTTTCCGTTTTTCATAACGTGGATGAGTTGGGTGACATATTGGCAACGTTACCTTCCCTGAAGCCTGCATCCACCCTGATTTTGGGTGGAGGTTCCAATATTTTATTTACCCGGAATGTTGACGGCTGCGTTTTAAAAAATGAGATCAGGGGTAAACACTTAGTAAAGGAAGATGAAGCGCATGTATATATCAAAGCAGGGGCAGGGGAGAACTGGCACCAGTTTGTGATGCATTGTATAGAAAATGATTTTGCCGGCATCGAGAACCTTTCGCTTATCCCGGGGAATACAGGTGCTTCACCTATGCAGAATATCGGAGCCTATGGTGTGGAGATCAAAGATGTTTTTCATGAACTTGAAGCCTATGACCTCCGGGAAAATGGTATAAGAACTTTTTCTCTGGAAGAATGCCGTTTTGGTTACCGGGAAAGTGTTTTTAAAAACATTTATAAGAACCGTTTTGTAATAACGGGTGTCGCCTTCAGGCTGAATAAAAAACCGGTTTTCAATACCAGTTATGGTGCTATCAGCCAGGAGCTGGATAAAATGGGCGTGCAGGAATTGAGTATCCGTGCGATCTCACAGGCAGTGATTAATATCAGATCATCCAAACTTCCTGATCCACGTGAGGTAGGAAATGCGGGGAGCTTTTTTAAAAATCCTGCTGTTCCTGTTGACCAATTTGAAAAATTGAAGGAAGCATTTCCATCGATAGTTGGATTTGATTTTGGAGAGGGTCAGAAAAAGCTGGCCGCGGGATGGCTTATCGAGCAATGCGGATGGAAGGGTTACAGGGAAGGCGACGCAGGCTGTTATCCCAGGCAGGCATTAGTGCTGGTGAATTATGGTAAGGCTTCCGGCGATGAAATTTTTCAATTGAGTGAGAAGATCATCGAATCAGTGCAGGCGAAATTTGGTGTGACATTGGAGAGAGAAGTTAACATTGTCTGATTTCAAAGTTTTTTTAGCCAGGAAGACGGGAAGACGGTAAGTAGTGTACTACTGATTGAATCTTACCACTGAATATTGTTATACATCAGAAACTTTAATGACTCTATTTACCGTCTTCCCGCCTTCCCGGCCTTGCCTTTCATTGTTAGCTATAAAAGGCTACCCGGCCTTGCATTTTCTTCCAAATCAAAAAAATCTTCTAATCAAGGTTCAGACATCTTCTTCATCCAGATCATCATACTCACCAGATGTCTGAATATTCA
>CBDUBK010000305.1:0-3975 GCA_965365375.1 uncultured bacterium
GACTGCTGTAACGCCCAGATCCTGCAGGTAATCCAGTTTGTTCTGAACGCCTTTAAGATCACCACCATGCCGGTCATAGATCTCTGCACGGTTGAGTGACTGGTCTTTCAAGCCTTCCACCCTGTCATTGGATGGATCACCATTGCTGAAACGGTCAGGCATGATGAGGTAAATAAAGTCTTCTGAGGTCACACCTTTATTCCTGGTGATACCCTTACCTGGCCTGCGGGCCTTCAGTGGGAAATTCAGGTTCTGGCTGCCATCAGGATTTTTAAGCCTGATCACAACATTTCCGGGTTTGGCTGCAGCTGTGATCTCGAGGTCAATAAAGATGTAATTACGGTTTTTGGGTTTGGTAATTTTCAGCAGTTTCACACCTGGATAGCTAAGGCTAACTGAATTTTCCTGGATATTGCTACCCCTCAGCATTAGCTGCAGGTTTTTATTTTTCATTCCCACCCACCAGTGTGTAGGGTAAATTCCATCCACTTTATATTCTTCGGCAGAGACCGTGTTGATCACCAGCGACAGGAGTATTAAGGCAAAGATCTTTTTCATAATTAAAGAGGTCTGTGTTCAAGAATTTCCATTTCAGCGGCTGCCGCATCATTATAACCTTCGTTCTTTTTTTCTTTGATAAAGAAATAACAGATCAATGCGGCAATGATCATCAGGTAACCACCCACCTGCACGGCCAGCAGCCGGTCATTATCCAGCAGGTTATTCATTACCCATTTGAAACCGAGTGAAGCTATTATTTCCGGAAGCACGATAAAGAAATTAAAGATGCCCATGTAGATTCCGATCTTATGGGCTGGTAATACATTGGCAAGCATGGCATATGGCATGGAAAGGATACTGGCCCAGGCAATACCAACGCAGGACATGGAAAGAAAAAGCATGTTCTTATCCGTTACCCATGCTACGCTGATAAATCCTAAAGCGCCAATAAGCAGGCAAATGGAATGGGTAAGTTTTCTTCCCAGTTTATCGGCAATGAACGGAAGTATGAATGCAAAAAGAAAAGTGATTACATTATAAAAAGACAGGGTCAGCCCCGCAAAATCCTTTCCATCCCCAAAAGCTTTATCTGTATCCGTCTGTGCACCGAACACATTATAAGCTACGGCTACAGAATAATAAAACCAGAGCAGAAATAATCCTGGCCAGGTAAAGAACTGAACCAGCGCAATCACTCTCATTTTCGGGGGCATGTTCCTAAGGGCTGAAAAGATCTCTTTGATAGCATCGAGAATACCGGCTTTCTGCGGGCTGTTCTTAAAATTTTCATTGGGTGCAGGCGGGTATTCCTTTGTAGTAAAAACCGTGTACAATACAGAGCTGAGGAAAAAGAATGCCCCTATGTAAAAACTGAATTTCACATTATCCGCAATGATACCTTTGGCCGCAGTGTTCTGCATATCAAACCAGTTGTTCAGTATCCACGGAAGTGCGGAGGCAATACTACCTCCCAATCCAATCAACAGGCTTTGCATTACGAAGCCGCGGTTCAACTGGCTGTCAGGAAGTTTGTCAGCTACGAGCGCCCGAAATGGCTCCATGGCCACATTGCCGAATGTGTCAAGGATCCATAAAAGTCCTGCTGCCATCCAAAGCACCGGGCTGTGTGGCATAAACACCAGGGCAATGGAACTTAATATCGCACCAACCAGAAAATAAGGCCGCCTTCTTCCCCATCGCGGATGCCAGGTACGGTCACTCATATAACCGATGATGGGTTGAACAATAAGCCCGGTTAATGGCGCTGCTAAAAACAATAAGGGAATTTCATCAGCATTGGCCCCAAGTACATCATAAATAGGACCCATATTGGCTCTCTGCAGGTCCCAGCCAAACTGGATACCGAAGAATCCAACACTCATGTTGATGATCTGTGCAAGAGAAAGTTTTGGTTTGGTAACAAAAATGGTGGTGGCAGGAGTAGCCATAAGCAATCATTAGTTATTGATTGCCGAATTTAATAAGATAATGTGTATTAATTACACGAAAATTATCCGGGGGATATTTTTCGTGAATGGTGAATGGTGAATGGTGAAATGTGAACCCTGGATGTCACCTTGTTATTGTAAGCAAAGTTGCATACAAGAAGCCCTCTCACGCCTCACGATTCACCATTCACGATTCACCATTCACCATTCACCATTCACCATTCACCCCGCTTTCTCAAAAGCCATGGCGGGGCGCAGCATTCATGCCCCCATCACACTCCCACCGTATACCCATTCGGAATGATTGCTCCTTTTTTCAGGACAATGATGCCATCGCGGACGGTATAAAGCGGAGTATCTCCATCCTCAAGGTGTGAGCCACCGAAGATTCTTACATCATCACCTATGCGGCAGTTTTTGTCAATGATGGTATTCTGGATATGCGAGCGGTTGCCTACACCCAGCTGTGGAAGCCCATGCTGTTTATCCTGTTCTATTTCCGCCAGGGTCTCATAATAATCATTACCCATTGTGTATACATTGGTCAGCGTAGTCTCATGACCGATACGCGAACGGATCCCGATCACCGCGTTCTCAATATGAGCGGCATTGATGATACAACCTTCTGATACCACGGCATGATCCAGTCTTGTTCCACTTAATTTGGATGGTGGAAGCATGCGGGCACGGGTATAAATAGTCTTTGTATTGTCGAACAGGTTAAACTCTGGCAGGTCCTTGGTCAGACCGATATTGGCATGGAAGAAGGCGGGTATGTTCCCGATATCTTCCCAGTAACCCTCATACTGGTAAGATGCTACTTTGTATTTACGGATGGAATCCGGAATGATTTCCTTTCCAAAATCTGTGGCATCCTTGTATTCATTCTGCAGCATTTCAAATAGCAGCTGCCTGTTGAAAATATAGATGCCCATCGAAGCAAGGTAATTCTTACCCTTGCTGCGCATTTCATCCCCGGTATCACTCACCCATTCTTCAAGTCCTGATTTGGGTTTTTCCACAAAGGAAGTGATCATATTTTCCTGGGTTTTCAGGATGCCAAAATCTGACGCTTCCCTGGCATTTACTGGGATAGTGGCAATACTGATATCAGCACCGGTTTCTTTGTGGTTGTACAGCATCTCCTGGAAGTCGATCTGGTACAACTGGTCCCCGGAAAGAATTAGAATGTACTCACTGTCAAATGGAGCGATGTGTCTCAGTCCCTGACGAACTGCATCAGCCGTTCCCTGGAACCAGGTGGGATTATCAGGAGTCTGCTCAGCCGCCAGAATATCAACAAATGCAGAACTGAAAGCACTGAAATGATAGGTGTTCTTGATATGCCTGTTGAGCGAGGCGGAATTGTACATTGTCAGTACAAACATTCTTGTAATGCCTGAATTGAGACAGTTGGAAATGGGAATATCCACCAGCCGGTATTTACCTGCAATGGGAACGGCAGGTTTTGAACGGCTGGCTGTTAGTGGAAATAACCTGGTTCCCGCTCCCCCGCCTAAAATCACTGATAAAACTTGTTTGCTCATATGTTCATTATTTTTTGCTGTTGGCTACTAGCTGTTAACTGCAGGTAGACAATAGCTCTATTTTATTAAAGATTCGTAAACCCGTATATAATCTTTGGCCGATGCATCCCAAGAATGGTCGATATGCATCATATAACTTCTCATCCAGTTGTAAAGATCTTTTTTATTGTTGTAAAGGTCGATCGCTCTTCCCACACTATGCGTAATATCATTTACATCAGCATTATTAAAGCGGATGCCATATCCCTGCCAGTCTCCGAAATCCTTTACCGTGTCTTTAAGTCCCCCGGTACTTCTCACCATCGGAACTGTACCATACCTCAGCGCATACATCTGGTTCAAACCACAGGGCTCCACACGGCTGGGCATCATTAAAAAATCCGCGCCAGCATACATCAGGTGACTCAGCGCTTCATTATAACCGATATAGGTGTTCACATATCCGCCGAACTGGTGCTTCAGTTCATCAAGCCTGTTCT
>CBDUBK010000306.1:0-3968 GCA_965365375.1 uncultured bacterium
GATCTTAGTTACGAGCATGGTAATGAAGGCAGCCGTTACGATTTCAAACGCCGCACATTCGAAAGAATAGATATCGGTCCCTTGATCCAGTTGCACATGACCCGCTGTATTCTCTGTTACCGTTGTGTACATACTGCCAACCAGGTAGCAGGCAACCGGGAACATGGAGTACTCGACCGAGGAGACCATGCGCAGATCGCCACCTATATCCAGGAGTCACTCGACAGTGAATTTATCGGCAACGTCATTGATGTTTGCCCGGTAGGCGCATTGACAGACCGCACCTTCCGCTTCAAGAACCGTGTATGGTTCACCAGGCCCGTGGATGCGCACCGTGATTGTCCCACCTGTAAGGGAAAAGTAAGGTTATGGATGAGAGGAGATGATGTGTTAAGGGTCACCGCCCGAAAAGACCAGTGGGGCGAGGTGGAAGAATGGATCTGTAACGAATGCCGTTTTGAAAAAAAGAAAGTAACAGACTGGGTAATCGAAGGCCCCACAAGAGTGGACAGGCATTCGGTGATCAGCCAGGGACATTATACCAATATCTCCACACCAACAGAAACAATAGCAGCGGTGATGGATGGAAGAAAACCAAAATTGCTGATGGACATCCATAGTGTGAGTGAAGTGAACAAGGTTGACCTGAATGAACTGCACGGTCCCGCGACCAGCAAAACATTCAATGGAGATCCGATGGCAACAGGTACCAATGTTACAGATGTGAAGCAGGGATATAAAAGCAACCAGGCTGGAACGGATTCAACGAATCCAAATACACCCTGATCAATTAATTGAACGAAACAATCATAAAATAGAGATGCCTGCCTAGAGGGTCATCCTCGAAGCTCGCAGCTCACAGCTCAAAGCTCCTTATGGATTTAGCAAATTTCGACTGGTGGATCGTACTTGAAAAGCTGATACTGATCTCGGTGATCATTGGATTATCCATGATTGTGGCCATGTACAGCACTTATGCTGAAAGAAAGATCGCCGCCTTCTTGCAGGACCGTGTAGGTCCGGACCGCGCAGGTCCCTTTGGTATCCTTCAGCCCATGGCTGATGGTTTGAAATTATTCATGAAGGAAGAGATCATTCCCATGCTTTCATCCAAATTCCTTTTTATCCTCGGCCCGATGCTGGCCATGATTACTGCCCTGCTTACCAGTGCCGTTATTCCCTGGGGCAGCACGATTGATATTGCCGGCAGGCAGGTGCCCTTGCAGATCGCGGATATCAATATCGGGATCCTTTATGTTTTTGGTGTGGTGAGTATGGGTGTGTACGGTATTATGATCGGCGGATGGGCATCCAACAATAAATTTTCCCTGCTGGCCTCCATCAGGGGTGCGGCACAGATGATCTCTTATGAACTTGCCATGGGGCTTTCGCTGATCGCCGTGCTGATGGTCTCGGGCTCTTTGAGGTTAAGTGTGATCGTGGCACAGCAGTCAGAAGGTTTGTTCAACTGGAACATCCTATACCAGCCGCTGGGTTTCCTCATCTTTTTCATTTGCGCGCTGGCAGAGTGTAATCGTACCCCCTTTGACCTCCCGGAAGCGGAGAATGAACTCAACTTCGGTTACCACCAGGAGTACTCGTCCATGAAACTGGGTTTTTATCTTTTCGCGGAATACATCAATATGTTCATCAGCAGCGTGGTGATGGCAACATTATTTTTCGGGGGATATGACATTCCATTCTTCAACGAAGCGGAAGTATGGGGCAATCATTGGTGGGTAGGACTGGTAGGCTTCCTGGTACTGATGACCAAGGCGGTGATCTTCATTTTCATTTTCATGTGGATCAGGTGGACCATCCCCCGTTTCCGTTTTGACCAGCTGATGAACCTGGGATGGAAAGGATTATTGCCACTGGCATTGATCAACATGCTGATAACTGCAGTAGTGATATTGCTGTTGAATAATTAAACAGATTGAATTTCACTGGTCCTTTAAGAAAGGACTGGTTTAAAACGGCTAATTTTGCGCCGATCATTGGAGAATAAAAATGCAAGCATTAACCAATAGAAAAAAAGAAGTCGAGCGGAAGCCGATGACCCTGCTGGAAAAGATGTATCTGCCGGCAGTGTTCAAGGGCATGGGTATAACGCTGAGCCATTTTTTCAAAAAGAATCCAACCATCAAATACCCTGAGCAGCAACGATCATTTTCAGCGGTGTTTCGTGGATTACACATCCTCAACAGGGATGAAGAAGGAAGGGAGCGCTGCACAGCCTGCGGTCTTTGCGCGGTAGCCTGTCCTGCTGAAGCCATCACTATGGAAGCAGCCGAGAGGCAGACCGGTGAAGAGCATCTGTACCGTGAAGAGAAGTATGCGGCCAAATACGAGATCAATATGCTGCGCTGTATTTTCTGCGGGCTTTGTGAAGAGGCCTGTCCGAAAGACGCGATCTACCTTACCCAGACATTCGCGCCATCCAATTATGCACGCCAGGGATTTATTTACGGGAAGGAAGACCTGTTGATCCCGGACCCGGTAACAGAACCGGAAGCATATGCAAAGGCAAAAGGGCTGGTAGGTAAGGAAATAAAATAACCAACTGCGGAATGAACATTACTGAAATATTATTCTGGATCCTGTCTGTAGTGGCGCTGGTAAGTGCACTGCTGGTGATCACCAGCAAAAATCCTGTTTACAGCGTACTCTCCCTCATCGTTACATTTTTCTGTATTTCCGGTCATTATATTTTATTGAACGCCCAGTTCCTGGCAATCGTAAACATCATTGTTTACGCGGGAGCCATCATGGTGCTTTTCCTTTTTGTGATCATGCTGATGAATCTCAATAAGGATACAGAGCCTCAAAAAAATAAATGGCTGAAACTGGCAGGTGCGGTGGCAGGAGGCACATTATTACTGGTGCTTGTTGCAGCCCTGCGTTCAACAGAAGAAAGAATGACCCAGATGGGTTCCGGTGATATCGGCCTGATTCAGAATCTTGGAAAAGTATTATTTACGGATTACGTGGTGCCATTTGAAATCGCCAGTATATTATTTCTCAGCGCCATGGTGGGTGCTGTAGTCATTGGAAAAAAAGAATAGAAGCTAAGCCGGATCTGCAGGATTATCCCCTCGCAGCCCGCAGCTCATAGCTCAAAGCTTGAATTATGCCTATAAACTATTACATATTTCTTTCGATCGCCCTTTTTGTGATAGGGATCATCGGGGTGCTCACACGCCGCAATGCCATTATCATTTTCATGTGCATAGAAATGATGCTTAACGCGGTGAATTTGTTACTGGTGGCTTTTTCCAAGATGCATCATCTCGCCAATGCAGCAACCAATCCAACAGCCGGCAGCGACGGGCAGTTGTTTGTATTTTTTATCATGGTGGTAGCAGCGGCAGAGGTAAGTGTGGGCCTGGCCATCATCGTGATGTTGTACAGGAATACACATTCAGTAGATATAAACTTTTTGAACAGGTTAAAACACTAGAAGCTGCAAGCTAGCGGCTAAAAGCTAATAGCCAACAGCCAACAGCTCAAAGAATATTAGATGAAGAACATTATCTTACTCATCCCGGTCCTTCCTTTCCTGGGCTTTCTTATCAATGGCCTGCTCAGGAAACGTTTGTCCAAATCCATGATCGGTATCATAGGTTGCGGTACCCTGCTGGCATCTTTTATTCTCAGCATCATGGTATTCATGAGGGTTGATGAGATCTCGGGTGAGCAGATATCAGCTTCGGCAAGAATCCTCGGTAACCCGGTCTATCATTATTTCGATTTTATCAATATCGGGACACTGAATATTCCGTTCGCTTTCCAGGTTGACCAGCTGACCGCTGTTTTTCTATTGATCATCACCGGTGTCGGTTTCCTCATCCATGTTTATTCCACGGCTTACATGCATGGAGAAGCAACAGAACATTTCGGCAGGTATTTTTCTTACCTAAACCTCTTTGTTTTTTCGATGTTACTGCTGGTGATGGGATCCAATTTCG
>CBDUBK010000307.1:0-3964 GCA_965365375.1 uncultured bacterium
TACATTTGGATATGGTTTTGGAACAGAGTTAAGAATGGGAAAAACATTCTCATTAAATCCCGAATTCACACTCCAGCATTTATACCTGGGTTCATGGGATTATGCCAACCTGCTTGGAAAAGCTAAACTCAACCTGAACATTCGTCTTGGAAAATATTTTTCAATTTTCGGAGGACCTGTATTTAATGCCTATACTTCCAAACAGGATGTGAAGTTTGATGGTTACCGGTTAGTGGTTCCTCCATCATCTTATAAAACCTATAACCTGGGCTCAAATGTTAAAGGATGGTTAGGATGGAACGCAGGTATCAATTTTTTCTAAATCCGGCTAGGGGTATTTGAAGGGGCAGTTGTTATCCTTCAAATAACCAACATGACCAACAATATTGAGAAAGGAAATGTGACAAGGATAAGCAGATCCAGGAAAAGAGTGATCCTTATAATTCTTACCCTGTTGCTATACAGCATTTCTTTCACCACCAAAGCACAGGCAGACCTGCCTTCACAACATTTACGCGGAGTTATACTTGACCAGGTGTTGCAGACACCTGTTGAAGGGGCCACGATCACCATCATCACAGACCAGAAATCTGTTCTCTCTGATGCGAAGGGTATTTTTCGTTTTACTTACATCCCGATTGGCACCAAACAGCTGGTGATTTCAGCAGTAGGATATAAGGATATCTTATTGGATAATGTACAGCTCAATTCAGGTAAGGAACTGGTGCTGAACATCAGTCTTGAGCAGAAGGTGAAGACAGAAGATGCTGTTATCGTAAAAACAGGAAGCAGGAAAAACAAGCCGCTCAATGAAATGAGTGCTGTAAGTGCCCGTGCATTTACGGTGGAAGAAACCCAACGTTATGCAGCAGCCGTAAATGATCCTTCCAGGATGGCCACTGCTTTTCCCGGTGTGGTTACGGCGGATGACGGCAATAACCATATCGTGATCAGGGGCAATGCGCCAACTGGTTTGTTATGGAGGATGGAAGGAGTCGACATACCGAATCCAAACCATTTCAGTACAGCAGGAAGCAGTGGTGGCGGTATCTCCATCTTAAGTGCCCAGTTATTATCCAATTCCGATTTTGTAACAGGAGCATTTGCAGCTGAATATGGAAATGCACTCAGCGGAGTTTTTGACTTGAAGCTGCGCAAGGGTAATAATGAAAAAAGGGAATTCACGCTTCAGGCTGGCCTTCTTGGATTGAATGCCGCCGCAGAAGGACCTTTGCTGCCTTTATATGGAGGTTCTTACCTGGTGAACTACCGGTACAGCACACTCGAACTGCTGAATAAGATTGGAGTTCCTTTTGAAGGCGGCGCTACTAATTTCCAGGATCTCTCTTTTAACATCCACCTTCCCACCAAAAGAAAAGGAAGTTTCACCTGGTTCGGTTTCGGAGGACTGAGCGACCAGTTCCAGGATCCTAAAATGGACTCACTCAAATGGGAAAGCCGCTCTGACCGTTACAAATCAGGATTTGTTTCCAATACAGGTGCCACGGGCATCACCCATCATATTCCATTGGGGGCTTCAACCAGTCTCAGGTCAGCGCTTGCATTTTCTTATAATAAGATCAGGCAGGACTACCAGTTCATTGAAGATGATTATAGCCTGCGCACTGATTATGATGAGCATTTCCGGACCGCCAAATGGACCGCTACTTCCACCCTGCACCACAGGTTTTCTAAGAGAACTGTATTAAAGGGAGGTGTTGTACTTAACCAGATTTCTTTCAACTATTTCAGGCAAAGGCGTGATACTGACCAGTCACCCCTGGAAGTTGAACTGGATAAAAAAGACCAGACGCAAACAGTCCAGGCTTTCGCGCAATGGCAGTTCAAACCAACGGACCAGGTTACCATCAACGCGGGCGGGCATTATTTGCAGCTTCTTTATAACAATACATACTCCATTGAGCCAAGGGCTTCAGTAAAATGGCAGGTCAGCAGGAAGAACAGTCTTGCCCTGGGTTATGGTAAACACAGCCAGCTCCAGGCACTGGGTGTTTATTTCGCGCAGGCGAAAAATTCCCAGGGCCAGGTGTATGCTCCTAATAAAGATCTTGACCTGACCAAAGCACACCATTATATTTTTTCCTTTCAGCATTCATTCTGCAGGGAACTTGCATTGAAAGCGGAGGTTTATTACCAGCAATTGTATAATGTACCGGTAAGCATTTATGACAGCAGCAGTTTTTCAGTTCTGAACATTGAGAACGATTATGTAACTGATCCGCTGGTAAATGAAGGAAAAGGCAGGAACTATGGTTTTGAGCTTTCACTGGAAAAATACCTCAGCAAAGGACTTTATTATACGGCCAGCACCTCCGTGTACCAGTCAAAATATACGGCTAAGGATGGTGTGGAACGTAATACCAGGTTCAATGGAAATTATACTGCCACGCTGATCGCCGGAAAGGAGTTCCTTTCTTCGGACAAGCTCAGGACCTTCGGTATTAACATCAAAACAATTTATGCGGGTGGAATGCGTACTACTCCTGTTGACCTGGAAAGGTCCATACAGGAAGGCAGGCCGGTTTTCGATGAAGAAAAAGCTTTCAGCCTGCAGAATCCTTTCTATTTCCGTACAGATCTCAGGCTCAGTTTGCGCTGGAACCGGAAACATCTTACCAGCACCTTATCCCTCGATATCCAGAATGTAAGTAACAGGCTGAATGTGTATGGCCAGTGGTTCGACACGGAACAAAACAAAGTGGTGACCACTTACCAGGTAGGATTGATACCTGTGCTGAACTATAAAGTGGAGTTCTGACAACCTGTGAATCAATTATCCCAATTCATACCATATGTATACCATCCGCAAGCGCCCGGATCAGAATTTTGTAAAAGGCGCACCCTATTTATTGATCATTTCAAAATTTCAAAAGATGAAAAATTTAAGTTTAGCCCTCGTGGCAATGACCCTGATGTTTACAGCCTGCAAAAAAATTTCCGGTGAAGGACCCGTGGTAAATGAAGTAAGGCAGGTAAGCAATTTTACCGGTGTAGACCTGCGTGCTTCAGCTGATGTATATTTTACACAGGCACCGCAATATAAAGTGGAAATAACGGCACAACAGAATATCCTGGATGTACTGGAAACCTATGTATTCAATAACAGGCTGGTGGTGAAGTACAAGAATAATGTGAATGTAAAATCACATGAACCTGTGATGGTGGTGGTGCATGGTCCGGACCTGAATTTTCTCAGGGTAAGTGGATCAGGCAATATCACTACAACCAATATTTCGCAGTCTGCGGTAATGGATATGGATGTAAGTGGCTCTGGCAGTATTATCATTTCAGATCTTGTAACCGGTTTGATTAAAGCCAATATCAGTGGGTCTGGTGAAATGAAGATCAGCAGCGGATCGGCAAATGAACTGGATCTGAAGATCAGTGGCAGCGGTGATATGGATTTTGCCAATGTTGTGGTGAACAAGGCTACAACCAATACCAGCGGATCGGGTAATATCCGGTTACATGCTACCGAAAGCCTGAAAGTGAAGATCTCCGGCAGTGGTGATGTATACTATAAAGGCAATCCCCTGATCAGTACTACAATCAGCGGATCGGGCCAGGTGAAACCAATTTAAGGAAGGAGAAACAGAAACAGAAACAGAAAGAGAAAGAGAAAGAGGGAGGGAAAGAGAGGGATCTCCCATCATAATTATAGTCCTGTACAGCAGTCTGTACAGGATTTTTTTTGCTTTCTGCATCAATCAGGCTTAACAACTGCATCAATTTTTCTACAGTATTGTGTGATTTCTGCCTTAATTGAGCCTGGCGGCTAAGGATGGGGCATGTAGAAAACCGGCTGGCATGCTTTATGTCTTTATATCACCATTATTCACTTAAAACTAAAGCATATGTTACGCTGGACAGTAATTTTCTTAATAGTAGCTATTATAGCAGCCATTTTTGGTTTTGGTGGTATAGCAGCAGGAGCAGCAGGAAT
>CBDUBK010000308.1:0-3961 GCA_965365375.1 uncultured bacterium
GAGAATGGAGTGTACTATTAATTCGGTAGTCAATAGTCGGTAGTCGGTAGTCGGTCAGTTCAAAGTTGAAAGTTCAAAGTCAGTGAATAAGAGAATGGAGTGTGCTATTTAAACCTGAAGAAGTAGTACCCTTCATTCTATAAGCAACTACTTACCGTCTTCGGTTGCTGTCCGCGTGTCCCGAAAGCTTTAGCGGAGGCGCAAGACTTCAGCGAAGGTTACCTTCCCGCCTAAACGGCTATTTCCTCATGATCTATTGTGAGGTTGATTCAATATTTTTTTTGAACAGAGAACAATGTAGAGCTATTGACATGCCGTCCCGATGGGGCTCTGATGCATCCGTTTGCTGATATAGCTATTGACATTTCGCCCCGCTGTGGCTGGCAGGTTACTTTGCGGAATGAAGTTCACTTCCTGAGAGGGCACTTGAAATATGTCTGGTAAAAATATCTGGATAAAATAGAACATTTAAATCTTTGAAGCATCTACTTACCGCTCTTCGGTAGCAGAAGCTTTAGCGAAGGCTACCTTCCCGCCTAAACGGCTATGCCTTTTTTTTACCAAACACATTAACCGGGAGAGAATCCACAGAAAGCTAACCTGGCGTCCTTCTTCTTCGTCAGCCGTCCGCGTGCCGCTGAAGCTTTAGCGGAGGCGCAAGCTTTTGCGAAGGCTGGACCTGGCGGTAAAAAAACTTCAAACTTCAACCTGGTTGCGCAGAAGGTCTTCAAATGTATCTCTTCTACGAATGAGCAACGCTTTATCATTCTTCACCAGCACTTCAGCAGGCCTATATCTTGAATTATAACTGGAAGACATTTCAAATCCATAAGCA
Source organism: uncultured bacterium (assembly GCA_965365375.1). GTDB lineage: Bacteria > Bacteroidota > Bacteroidia > Chitinophagales > Chitinophagaceae > Flavisolibacter. The sequence goes on from CBDUBK010000308.1 coordinate 836, forward strand.
CCCGCATTATGAAATACCAGCAAATCACCTTCACGGATCTCATGCAGTAAACGGTCACTCGCGAAAGTGTCGGTTTCACAGATATATCCCGTGACCGTATACACTTTTTCCTCACCTTCAGGATTGGAAATGTTCACGATATGATGATAAGCATCGTACATCATCGGGCGGATCAGGTGATTCAATCCGCTGTTCACACCGGCAAAAGTCTGCGCGCCATTATCCTTCAGCACATTTACTTCCGTTACCAGGTATCCGCATTCACTCACCAGATATTTTCCCGGCTCAAACCATAACTGGAAGGTCCTGCCATCCTTAAACAAATGCGATTCCAGGAATTTTTTCAGTTTGCCGGCGATCCAGCCGATATCAGTCTCTTCATCATCCGGCTCGTAAGGAACCTTGAATCCACCTCCGAGGTCGATCACTTCCAGGTGAGGGAAATGCGGTACCAGATCATGCAACACTTTAATACCATGAACAAAAACATCAGCGTCCTTTATGTCACTCCCGGTATGGATATGAAGCGCAATGACCCTGATCTTATTTTCCTCTACAATGGATCTCAACAAATCCACCTGGTCAACAGGAATTCCAAACTTGCTTTTCTCGTGGCCTGTTGAAATTTTCAGGTTGCCGCCCGCAAGGATATTGGGACGGATCCTTACACCAACAGGATAAGTATTGCCAAAACGTTTCCCGAATTTTTCGAGGTTGGAGAGGCTGTCAATATTCACATGCACACCATACCCCACCGCTTCCGCGATCTCATCAAATGCAATCCCGTTGGATGTATAAAGAATTTTATCAGGCTTCACACCTGCATGTAATGCCAGCTTTACTTCATTGATGCTGCTGCAGTCAATACCACATCCCAGGTTGTCCACATACTTCAGGATATTGATATTGGTCAGCGCCTTGCAGGCATAAAAAAAACGGGCATCCAGAACAGAAAATCCTGCTACCAGTTTTTCATACTGCTCTTTGATCTTTTCACCATGATAAACATAGAGAGGCGTTCCAAACTGCGCTGCAAGTTCTTTGAGGCGTTCGTTCGATAAATGCTGTGGCATGTATTTGAATTGGGAATCTAGGCTGGAGGATTGTTTTCTTCTTCTTCACCGGCATCATCACCAGTTATTTCATCACCTGGCTCATCACCGGCTTCTTCTGATTCGATTTCATCAATCACCTCTTCTTCGGACTCTGCTTCATCGCCTTCAATGAAACCTTCATCAGCTATAAATTCTTCAACGGCTTCTTCCGATACAGGATCTTCCGCTGGTGTTTCACCCTCATCCTGAGATTCAGCGCTGATATTGAAACTATGACCGTTGAGATGCGTTTCTTCTTCTTTGTTCTCAGCAGTGATCAGTTCACCATTATCGGTAACGATCAATGCTTCACCTGGTTCAAAATCGGTATGGTGTACAACAGTTGGTTCCACGAGCTGGTCGGCCAGCACTTCACGGATCTTCGGAAGATCTTCCGGTGTATTGATACCGAAATAATCCATAAAGGATTTGGAGGTCGCGTACACCAGTGGATGCCCGGGAAGTTTTTCATTGCGGCCCGTGATCACAATCAGTTCTTTCTCCAGCAGTTTCTGTACCGCGTAATCGCTGCTCACACCCCTGATGGCTTCAATCTCACCCTTGGTAACAGGTTGCTTGTAGGCAACAATGGCAAGGGTTTCCAAAGCGGCGGCTGACAATCGTTTCAGGAATTTTTCACCGTTCAGCTGTGCTACCGTTTTATGAAAATCTTTTTTGGTAAGGAACTGCCATCCGCCACCGCTCTGCCTCACTTCAAAAGGATAAAACTCCGACTGGTATTTTTCAACGATTCCTTCGAGTGCTGAATCCACCTGGTCTGCCACGATCTTGTCTTCCATAAAACCAAAGGCCTGGTTCACAAGGTCTGTGATCTCGATAGAGGTCAGTGGTTTGTCGCTGGCAAAAATCAGCGCTTCAATATGCGGTATGAGATTGGATATCTCCATGTAATAATTTGTGATTGGCCTTTTAACCCTGCAAAGCAGCCGCGCCACTTACAATCTCTGTAAGTTCGGTGGTGATGGCTGCCTGTCTTGCCCTGTTGTAAGAGATCTTCAGGCTGCGTAATAATTCATTGGCGTTTTCGCTGGCCTTATCCATGGCAGTCATCCTTGCACCATGCTCGGAAGCGTTGGCATCAAGAACTGCTTTGAATAATTGTGTGTTGAGGATCTTGGGCATGAGCTCAGCGATCAGTTCCTCTTTATTCGGATCAAAAATAAAATCAGCTTTCACACCTGTGCCTGCATTTTCGCTTTTTGGAATGGGGAGGAATTGTTCGGTAACAAAACGCTGGGTTGCCGCATTCCTGAATTCGCTGTAAACCACTTCAACCGCGTCAAACTCCTTGTCACGGAAAGCTTTTACTGCAGCCTGCGAGGCTGCCTGTACATTTTCAAAAGTCAGGTTCAGGAAAATATCCTTATGCGTATCAGTAACCTTGTAATTATTCTTTACAAAATGCTCGTAGCCTTTTTTACCAATGGACCAGATGGTCACATTTCCTTTGGCATGCTGGGCACTGTATTTTTCACGGATCGATTGTTTTGCCAGCTTGATCACGTTGGCATTGTAAGCTCCTGCCAGTCCGCGGTCGGATGTGATCACGATCAACAGTACTTTTTCAACAGGCCTTTCAGCAGCCAGCGGGTTTCCGCCTTCTGATTCACTGCTCACGATATTGCTCAGCAATTCCTGCAATTTCCGGGCATAAGGACGCATCTGCACAATGGCATCCTGGGCGCGGCGCAATTTGGCGGCGCTTACCATTTTCATTGCCTTGGTGATCTGCTGCGTACTCTGAACGGATTTGATCCGGTTGCGGACTTCTTTTAACTGGCCAGCCATTTTTTTAGTTTAAAGTTCAAAGTTCAATTTTCAAAGTTGCCGGCTCATAGAATGAACCCGCATCCTGACATAGAACCCTTTCGGGCCGCAAAAGTACGGCATGACTGCTAAATTCCAGCATCCCGGGAAGGTTAGATTCATGAAAATTATCCCCTTTTTTCAAAGGGATTCGGCCTTTAATCTTCCAGGATAAACTCTCTTTTGAGGGAATAAGTGATGCTCA
>CBDUBK010000309.1:0-3941 GCA_965365375.1 uncultured bacterium
ATATAAAGTGGTATCACCATTCAGCCTGTTGATATAAGCTGTATTAAAAAAATTGGAACCGAGCGTCCCGCCTGATACACCGCTGTAACAATAAATATAACCCGGGAATGAAGGGTATTTGTCAGACAGCTTGGAGAGGATCATGGATGTAAAGGCACCGGTGCGCAGTGCGCCACCTTCGGCAGCAATGAATACTACCGGTATGGTATCGCTGTTAATTCCTGTCCTGTAAACTTTTGCTCCGGGGCGATTGGCCAAAGTATCAGCAGCCAATGATTGAAGCCATTGATCAAAATGCAACTGCAACTGCGGTCTTGGTGCAGCTGTGGATGAAAGAACCCGTACGGGGTGGTCGCGGTTATAAAAACTGCTGGCGAGAAAAAGGATCAACAGGATTAATCTTACCGGGATTTTGCGCTGCACCTTGTCTAAAAAATGAATAATGATAAATATTACCTGCCAGCAGGCAAAGGCCAGGCAGATCAGCGAAGCCGCCCCGAAGAACATATAGGCTTTGGCCGGTAAAAATGAAAACAGCAGGATGAAAAAAACAGCAAGCAAAGAAAGATAGAGCAGTTGCTTTCTCAGGCAGGGATAAAAAGAGAGCGGTATCCTGAACATCCAGATATCCAGGTTTTCATCCTTTACAGGATTATCTGCATAAGGAATAAAAGCACCAGGCAGTTTCATCCCGTTAGGCAGGGAAATTTCACGGGGCAGGTCTTTTGTAGCAGGTGTTTCTTCCTTTACGGGTATATCCACCCTTACATCATTGAGAATCCCATAGAGTTTACCGACCCACTGGCGCTCGCTTTCACTGATATGCAGCCAGCCCCATTGCGGATATTTTGCTGTGAATTTTTTGAGTCCGCCTCTCATATACAGCAGATATAAAACAAAAGCCATTACAACCAGAATAAAAAGTATGGTCATAAATGCCAGCATCATATTGCCGGTATTAAAATCCTTCCAGTTGAAAAGCCAGGCCCTGATAAAAGCAAAAAACAGGATAGTAACAGGCAGGAACAAAAATACCCGCGCAATGACCACCTGGATCTTTTTGCGGAAGTCCACTCTTTGCGGCGCCAGCGATCTTCCGGAATTATCTGTGAGATAAATGATGAAGCGTGTACAGAATTCAGAAGCTATGCTCCAGAAAAACAAGGCAACGAACAGCCAGATTACTGGCATCACCTGGAAGCCTGCGGCAGCATCTTCGGTGATGGACAATAAAACATCAGTACCCTGCGGAACCATCAAAAAAGCGAAGACGGCGAGGAGATTGAATAAAAGGATCAGCCAGATGCCGCGGAGGGTGCGGCTGGTATCATTGATGCGCTGGAATAATGTATAACGGAATGGAATAGCCGAATTGCGTTCAGGCGACTCTTTCATGTATTTAATGTACGAAGAAAGCCGGAAGGATCCATCAAAAACGGAACTGGATGCGCCAGGTAAATACATTATCCTTCACATCACCTGTGAATCCGTCCAACATGGTTTTTTCATTGCGAACCATGTCATAATACACAAGGATCTTCAGGTTTTCATTAAAGATGTGCGCCATGCCCAAACCAAGGGTGGAGTATTTGATATCCGCTTCCGAGAAATGCGCAGCATCATCTATCTGGCTTCCCGAAACTTCTGTATTGGGATCATACCAGTCGTACTTCGCAATAAGTTCCCATTTCTCGTTTACGATATTCTGGAGGAAATAGAAAAATGCACCGTCAAATTTCCTTATGTAGGTGGGTTCCTCTGGTAATTCACCCGGGTTTACAGTAGTGCTGATGGTACCAGGCTGTGTACCATTCCAGTATTCGCCGCGTATCTCTGTTTTACCCCAGGCATGTTTGTAAATCAACTGGGCGTCACCTCCATAATAATGTCTTGGAGCCTTCCTGCCGATATTTTCAATTGAAGAATCCACTACAAATTGTTTTCCCGAACCGATGCTTTCCGTTTGCCATTTATATTTTGTAGCCTGCACCCATCCCCCGCGCAGAACTGAAAGACCTGCGCCAATAGAAAAATCATCCGTTACAGAAAAAGGTTTAAGTGCAAGACGGCTGATCAGGTCTTTATAAGAATCAAATTCTGCCGGACCTGATTTTCCCTGTCCGTTGAACATACCCATATCAAACTTCAGCTGTAAGGGTTTATGGTCTTCTTTCTGTGATTCATAACTAACCATCGCGCCAAGGTCGCGCTCGCTGGGCATAAGAATCTGGGACATTCTTCCCCTTTCCGGGCTTTCACGGAATGAAGATGAGAGGTTGACCTCAAAGCCGAAGGGCCTGGCGAATAAACCTGTAGTTAAAGAAAAATGGTGTTTGCCCGGCTCATAGATCTTTACAAACATATCCCGCACATTCACATCCCTTTCAGTAGCTTCAAACTGGAAAGTAAAAAGTGCGGCGGCAAAGCTACCTTTTTTTGAAGGCAGGCGGTGGTCAATCTTAAGCCTTGCCCTCCTGAGCATGAAGCGGTTATCACTGAACTCCCTGAAATTTCCTCCCGCGTAGGAATCAATACCCTTTTGCTGCGCAACCTGGAACTGGGGCTGCATATAGGCACTGAAGCTGAGGTTTTCCATTTTCCTCAGAAAAGGACGAAGGGTATCATTGATAAATAAAGAAGAATCATAATCCGACAGGTAGCGCTGGGCTTCAACCCTGCTAGTGATACTGGTGAACACGGAAAAAATGATTACAGCAGGCCAGTTAAGTCTCAGAGATGCGATATTCGTTTTTAGCATGGTTTATGAATCCGTTAGTTAGCGCCTTCCAGGGATATGCTATATTAAGTAATTATTAATTCTTGGTTAAGGCTTAGGCTGGCAACAATTGCACCTAACTTCGCTCAACTTTAAAAATAAAGTATGAACATCTTCGCAAAATTACTGGCTCCCAAGAATAAAATCTTCTATGAGCTCTTTGAAAAAAGTGCTGATAATGTAAAACACATGGGACAGTTGCTCACGCAGGTGATCGGTGAACCGGATTTTGACAAAAGACAGGGGATCATTTCCATGATGGAAGATGTAGAACACCAGAATGATGAACTGACCCACCTGCTGTTCACAGAACTGGGAAGAAATTTTATCACTCCTTTCGACCGGGAGGATATTCACTACCTGGCATCTGCACTGGATGATGTTGCCGATTACATTTTCGCTACCGCAAAAAAAATCAATTTCTACCGTGTCAACCCCAATGATATCGGTATGCAGAAACTCAGCGAGATCATTCTTCAAAGCTGCATAGAAGTGCGTAAGGCCGTGGGTGAATTAAGGAATATGAAGAACATGCGCCTGATCACTGAATCGCTGGTGAAGATCAACAGCCTTGAAAACGAAGCGGACGATATTTTTGATATGAGCATTGAACGTCTTTTTGCCATTGAACCTGATGCCAAGGAAGTGATCAAAAAAAGAGAGATTTACCAGGTTATGGAAACGGCCACCGATAAATGCGAAGACGCCGCTAATGTTATTGAATCCATCATCGTCAAGTACGCCTAGGACTCATAAAAAATGAAAACAAGGAAATCCATTTTCAGTTTTTCAGTTTTGCGCACTCACAAAATCTCAAGATGACCCTTATTATTGTAATCATCGCCCTGGCTTTGATCTTTGATTATATCAATGGCTTTCATGATGCGGCCAACTCTATCGCTACCATTGTATCAACCAAAGTACTGACACCGTTCCAGGCTGTGATCTGGGCAGCGGTATTCAATTTCGCGGCATTTTTTATTTTCAAGGATCATGGTGTGGCCAATACGGTTGCCAAAACTGTAAAAGACGAAGTGGTTACAGGAAATATAGGGATGGTGGTGATTTTTTCAGGATTGATAGCAGCCATTATCTGGAACCTGCTCACCTGGTGGTTTGGCATTCCTTCTTCTTCTTCACACACACTTATTGGAGGTTTTGCAGG
>CBDUBK010000310.1:0-3937 GCA_965365375.1 uncultured bacterium
TTTATTATACCATGGCCAAAGATGGACTGTTCTTTAAAAAGACCGGCACCCTCAACCAGCACAGTGTGCCTGCCTATGCTTTATGGATCCAGGCTGTGGTTGCATCTATCCTTTGCCTGAGCGGCAGGTATGGTGACCTGCTTACGATGATCTCCTTCGTGGTGGTGATCTTTTATGTACTCACCCTCGTGGGCATTTTTATTCTCCGTAAAAAATTACCTGACGCTGAAAGGCCTTACAAGGCTTTTGGTTATCCTTTGCTTCCCATACTTTACATTTTGCTGGCTGTTGCTTTCTGTGCAGGCCTGCTATGGAAATCAACTGAATATTCCCTTTACGGGCTCACCATCGTACTCATTGGCATACCGCTTTATTACATAGCTGTATCAAGAAAGAAAGAAGCGTAATCATTTTTATTGTTTATTTGAAAAATATTTGAAACCTAAACCATTATTGTTTTAAACGATCACTATGAGTTTATTTGCAAAAAAGCCTTTAGACCAGGTGTTGGCCCAGGCTGCCGACAATGAAAAAGGGCTGAAAAGGACCCTGGGTGCCGCCAACCTTGTGGCATTGGGTATCGGTGCCATCATCGGCGCAGGTCTTTTTGTACGCACCGCCGCTGCCGCCGGTCAGGCTGCAGGTCCGGCTGTCACGATTTCATTTATTATCGCTGCCGTTGGTTGCGCTTTCGCCGGACTTTGTTACGCGGAATTTGCTGCCATGATCCCGATCGCGGGCAGTGCTTATGCTTATTCCTATGTAACCATGGGTGAACTGGTGGCCTGGATCATTGGATGGGCGCTCATTATGGAGTATGCCCTTGGTGCTGCTACAGTTTCCATTGCATGGAGTGAATATTTAAACAAGCTTTTGGGAGGGGGCATTCCATACGAATGGTCGCACTCGCCTTTTGAAAGCTTCACCGATTCCGCAGGTGTTGCCCACCAGGGTATTATGAATTTGCCCGCCCTTGTAATCCTTTTGTTATTGACATTATTGCTGATCAGGGGTACACAGGAAAGTGCTTTTGTAAATGCCATCATCGTATTCATTAAAGTTGCGATCGTATTGCTCTTCATTGTTATCGGATGGCAGTTCATCAGCCCCGAGAACCATACACCGTACATGATCCCGGAAGGCACACCACCGGTTCTGGACAGTGCAGGTAAGGAGATCGTGAATTATGAAGGTGTGTTCAAACACGGATGGGGTGGTGTACTCGGTGGAGCAGCCATTGTATTCTTCGCCTTCATCGGCTTTGATGCGGTGAGTACCGCTGCCCAGGAAGCAAAGAATCCAAAAAGGGATATGCCTATTGGTATCCTTGGTTCCCTGGTAGTATGTACCATACTTTATATTTTATTTGGCCATGTACTAACTGGAGTGGCACCATGGACAGATTTTGTAGATCCTGAAAAAGGAAGGGAAGCTTCTGTAGCCTATGCCATCTCACAGTATATGACAGGTTATTCCTGGCTTTCAACAGCTGTAACTGTAGCGATTCTTGCAGGTTTCTCCTCTGTAATACTTGTGATGCTGATGGGACAGAGCCGTATCTTTTATACCATGAGTAATGACGGCCTGATTCCAAAAGCTTTCGGAGCCATTCACCCGAAATTCAAAACACCTTACAAAGCCAACTGGATCCTCTTTGTATTTGTAGGGTTGTTTGCGGCATTTGTACCCGGACACGTTGCAGGTGACCTCACGAGCTTCGGTACCTTGTTCGCCTTTGTACTGGTAAGTATCGGAGTATGGATCCTTCGTGTGAAAGCACCAAATCTTCACCGTCCGTTCAGAACACCGGCCGCACCAGTGGTATCAGTGCTGGGTGCTTTGATCTGTACACTCATGATCGTGGCGATCGATTCAAGAACCCTCCTGGTTGCTTTGATCTGGATGGTTGTGGGCCTGGTTGTATATTTTCTTTACAGCCGCCATCACAGTCACCTGCGTAAGCCGGGAGATATTCTTCCAAAGGCTTCTGATTTCGAATCACACAAGGATGATTACAAACCATTCTAAATAATTTCCAAAACCTTGAAACCCCGCCCATGGCGGGGTTTTTTGTTGCCCCGTAAATCTTACATTTGCGGCCCAGCCAATGGCCAATGGCCAATACCTAATGGCTTAAGTATTCACATTACAACAACCATCATATGGGTCGCATATTTGAAGTCAGAAAATCTACCATGTTTGCCCGGTGGGACCGGATGGCAAAACAGTTTACCCGTGTGGGAAAAGAGATCGTGATCGCGGTGAAAGCCGGTGGTCCTGATCCCAATACCAATCCAGCCCTCCGCCGTTGTTTCCAGAACGCCAAAGCGGTGAACATGCCGAAAGACCGTGTGGAAGCTGCTATCAAAAGAGCCCAGGGTAAGGAAATGCAGAATTACGAGGAGATCCTTTATGAAGGTTATGCTCCTCATGGCGTGGCTGTGCTGGTGGAAACCGCGACGGATAACCATGTGCGTACCGTGGCAAATGTCAAATCCATTTTCAATAAAGGGGATGGTGCCCTGGGTAACAGTGGCAGCGTAAGCTTCCAGTTCAAAAAAATGGGAGTGTTCAAACTGAAACCGGAAGGGATCAATATTGAAGAACTTGAATTTGAACTGATCGATCACGGCCTGGAGGAAATGGGAGAAAGCACCGGTGAGAATGGCGAAGAGGTTCTGGTTCTTCGATGTGCATTCTCGGATTTTGGCAATATGCAAAAAGCACTGGAAGAAAAAAATCTTCCAACCATCAGCGCCGAAGTTGAGTGGATCCCGACCACAACCGTTGAACTATCCGAAGAACAGGCACAGGATGTATTGAAACTGGTTGACAAACTGGAACAGGACGAAGACGTTCAGAAAGTGTTTCACAACCTCCAGTAAATCCAACCAAATGGAACATCCAATCGTTCTGTTTGACGGGGTCTGTAATTTTTGCAATGGTGTAGTGAACTTCATCATCCGGCAGGATAAAAAAGATGTGTTCCGTTTTGCTGCTTTACAATCTGAGGCGGGTCAGGCTTTACTGGAGCAATATCAATTACCTAAACAACATTTCGATTCTTTCATCCTGATCGATCAAGGGAAAGCTTATAAAAGTTCAACAGCGGGGCTGAAATTATACGGCAAACTACCCTGGTACTGGAAATGGACACAGCTCTTCTGGATCCTGCCAGCCTTTATACGTGACGCGGTTTATAATTTTATCGCACGCAACCGCTACAAATGGTTTGGGAAAAAAGAGGCCTGCATGATTCCAGGCCCGGGAATAAAGAAAAAGTTTCTTTGATCAATCCAGGACTTCCGTAACATCAATAGATCCTGTAAGGTATAAAACACATTTGCCACCCATCAGCACACGGTCACCTTTCAGTTCACAATCCAGGACGCCTCCCCTTGCGGATAACTGGTGGCATTCTAATTTTTGTTTATTCAGCCTGGCGCTCCAGTAAGGCACGATATTGCAATGCGCCGAACCGGTTACCGGGTCTTCCTGTATGCCCAGGCCGGGGTAAAAGCAACGGGAAACAACATCAGCATCCCTTCCTTTAGCCGTAACGATCACACCAATGGTATCCAGCTCTTTCATCAGTATAAAATCAGGTTCGATATTCCGGACAGCAGTTTCATCCGGGAGCACCACAAAATAATCGCGGGATTTTAAAACTTCCACGACTGTACTTACACCAAGGCTTTTCAGTAACAGTTCAGGGGCATCAACCGGTTCCGGAACTCTTGATGGAAGATCCAGTGTATATACTCCATCACTTACTGAAACTTTTAATACCCCTGCTTTAACAGTTGAAAAAACAATTTCGGTAAGATGCGGCTCGATAAAGTTTTTGATCACGTAGGCGGATGCAAGAGTGGCATGCCCGCAAAGATCTATTTCGTATTCAGGGGTGAACCAGCGGATGTGAAAACCTGTATCAGTC
>CBDUBK010000311.1:0-3929 GCA_965365375.1 uncultured bacterium
GGATGTAGTAAATGAAGCCATATCCGATAAAAAGGATGAATACCTGCGTCCTTCCCCCTGGTCAGAGATCATTGGAGAAGAATTTATTGCCAAAGCTTTCCAGTGGGCCCATGAAGCAGATCCTGCTGCACAGTTATTTTATAATGATTACAATGAGATCAGTCCTGTAAAAAGACAGAAGATCATACGCCTTGTACAATCATTGCGCAATGCCGGTGTACCCATTCATGGTATCGGGCTGCAGGGACATTGGGCGGTGAATGAACCCTCTTATGGTCAGCTTGACAGTACATTAAAAGAATTTGCTGCAACCGGGCTGCCGCTGCATATCACGGAACTGGACATTTCTGTCTATCCCAAAGAACATGATGCCCGTGAACGAAAACCCGAAGATTCACAGGCTGCTTTTACACCAGAGCGGGAAAAACAACAGGCCAATGTATACCGCTACAGTTTTGAACTTTTCAGGAAATACAAGGATCATATTAAAAGCGTAACCTTCTGGAATGTATCCGAACGTTACAGCTGGCTGGATAATTTTCCTGTCAGGGGAAGGAAAGATTATCCCTTGTTATTTGACCAGAACCTGAAAGAGAAAAAGGTTTTCTGGGATGTGGTGAGGTGGTGATGGGGGGAATGGTGAATGGTGAATGCTGCGCCTGCGATAGCTTTAGCGAAGGCGGGGTCAATGGTGAATGAGTCAGCACGTAGGGACATGACAGCGGAATAAAATTCAGAAATTAAAACACATTGTCCGCCATGTCCGGGAATTAATGGGGTGAATGGTGAAAGGTGAATGGTTTAACCCGTAGGGACATGCCAGCCAAACGAATTCAGAATTTGAAACTCGTAACCCGGCATTTCCGGGGATTAATTAATGCTCATATTGTCAACGGACATGCCGTCATCAAATCATACCATCATCAAAGAACAACGATTGGCATGTCCCTCCGGGCAACCAAATGAACCAATAAAATTTCTGTATGCGCAAAACCATCCTATTTTGTTTCCTGATTTTGTTGTTATCAAAAACAAATGCACAATCATACCCTTTCAATAATACATCGTTATCATTTGAAAAAAGGGTTGATGACCTGGTATCCAGGTTAACCCTGGAAGAAAAAGTGGCGCAGATGCTGAATGCGGCACCTGCTATTCCAAGACTGGGCATACCGGCCTACGACTGGTGGAACGAGGTATTACATGGTGTGGCGCGTACCTCCTACCCTGTTACGGTTTATCCCCAGGCCATAGCCATGGCGGCAACCTTTGATACCAATTCCTTAAAACTGATGGCGCATTATTCCGCCCTGGAAGGAAGGGCTATTTATTCGCGCGCCATTGCAGATGGCAAACAGGGGCAGCGTTATGTTGGACTTACCTACTGGACTCCGAACATCAACATTTTCCGTGATCCCCGCTGGGGACGGGGACAGGAAACCTATGGAGAAGATCCGTTCTTAACAGCGATGCTGGGTAAAGCATTTGTACATGGTTTGCAGGGCGATGATCCCAAATACCTGAAAGCTGCTGCCTGCGCCAAACACTACGCGGTGCATAGTGGTCCGGAACCATCGCGTCATGTTTTTAATGCGGTGCCTACGTCGCATGATCTCTGGAATACCTATCTGCCGGCATTTGAAGAACTGGTAGTGAATGCCAGTGTTGCGGGTGTCATGTGTGCTTACAATGCCTATAAAGGACAACCCTGTTGCGGCAGCGATGAACTGATGACAGATATCCTTCGCAAGCGCTGGAAGTTCAATGGTTATGTTACGTCGGATTGCTGGGCGATTGATGATTTTTTCAAGAACCATAAAACACACCCTGATGCGGCCACTGCTTCCGCAGATGCAGTTCTGCACGGAACGGATATAGATTGCGGAACAGATGCCTATAAATCACTGGTGGAAGCAGTACGCAAAGGCCTGATCACTGAAAAACAGATTGATGTTTCTATCAAAAGACTCTTCATGATCCGTTTCCGTCTCGGTCTTTTTGATCCTGCATCCATGGTGCCATATGCGCAAACACCAGCTACAGTTTTAGAGCATGCCGATCATAAAGCCCATGCTTTAAAGATGGCGCAGCAATCCATCGTTCTATTGAAAAACGAAGGCGGCACTCTTCCCCTTTCCAAAAACATAAAAAAAATCGTTGTCCTCGGACCCAATGCGGACAATGCGATCGCGGTGCTGGGCAATTATAACGGCACACCATCATCCATCATCACCTGCCTGCAGGGAATTAAAAATAAACTCGGACCCGCAACAGAAGTGGTATATGAGAAAGCAGTGAATTTTACCAATGATACTTTATTGCAGTATGCTGATATGAGCAAAAATTACAGCTGGGAAGACAATAGGGGTTTCAAAGCGGAATATTTCAATAACAAAGAACTTAGCGGTAAGCCCCTGGCTATTCAGCAGGTGTCAAAAATTGAATTCAACTGGCAGGAAGGTGAGATCGTAACAGATACCATGAAAGCTTATCATTTCTCTGCCCGTTACAGCACGGATTTTACTGCAGACAAAACCGGGGATATCAGTTTTGAACTCAATGCCGATGATGGCTACAGGTTCCTGGTTGATGGTAAAGAAGTGATCAATGCCTGGAGCCGTAACCGCTGGGGTGCCCGCACTTATAAACTGCAAACAGAAAAAGGAAAAACGTACCGCCTGGTTTTGGAATATTACCAGGGGGAAGGCAAAGCGGGGGTGCAATTGCGTGCAGGTAATTTTGTAAAAACAGATTTCAAAGCCCTTGCCGGCCGCATCAAAGATGCAGATGCCATCATTTATGTGGGAGGCATCTCACCACAGCTGGAAGGAGAAGAAATGCGGGTGGATTATCCAGGGTTCAATGGTGGTGACAGAACAAGTATTTTACTACCTGCTGTGCAAACTGAATTAATGAAATCGCTGGTTGACTCGAAAGTGCCGGTAGTATTTGTAATGATGACAGGCAGTGCCATTGCTACTCCATGGGAAGCCCAACATGTTCCCGCCATTGTCAATGCCTGGTATGGCGGACAGTCTGCCGGAACCGCCATCGCTGATGTATTGTTTGGTGATTATAATCCTTCAGGCAGACTACCCCTTACATTTTATGCAGGTGACCAGGATCTTCCGGATTTCAACAGTTATGAAATGAAAGGCCGCACCTACCGTTATTTCAAAGGCAAACCTTTATATGCATTTGGTCATGGATTGAGTTACACACAGTACCAGTATGATCAAATGGAAGTGCTGTCTGATAAAAAGAATCACTATACTGTAATGGTTAAAGTATCCAATACCGGAGAAATGGATGGAGAGGAAGTTGTGCAGCTCTATGTATCTCAGGTTAACCATACATCCGGGCTTCAACGTTCACTCAGAGGTTTCCAGCGTATATTTTTGAAAGCAGGTGAAACCAGAACAGTAAGATTTATACTTTCACCCATAGATCTTTCCATCATGGATGATAAAGGCCAGCCGCAGTTGCTGAAGGGAAATGTGCAGCTTTCTGTTGGAGGTGCGCAGCCGGGTGAAAAAGAAAAAAAACAAAATACAGTCATTGAAAAAACCATCAGTTTATAAAAAGCCGGGACCGATTATGAAAAAAATTTGGTTGAGTATTTGTTTATTGATCGCGATGAACTCGCATGCACAGGAAGGTATGTATTCCAATCCCATTCTTTCAGGATTTTACCCGGATCCCAGCATCTGCCGGGCCGGTGATGATTATTATATTGTCAATTCCTCTTTTTCCTATTTCCCGGGTCTGCCCATTTTCCACAGTAAGGATCTTGTAAGCTGGAAACAAATCGGCAATGCGATGGACCGGCCGGAGCAACTGAATACCATGGGCGCTGGTGTTTCCCGCGGTCTGTTCGCGCCAGCCATCTCCTATCATAACGGAATATTTTATATCGTTTGTACCCTGAT
>CBDUBK010000312.1:0-3913 GCA_965365375.1 uncultured bacterium
AAACTTGGCCGGTACGCATGTGATCCCTGTATTACTGAAGCGGGGATATATTACAGGTTTCGAAAAAGCAGGACAACAGGCAACGGGTCAATAAAAGTTGCTGCAAAATTTAATCATCTCAAAGTGCAATATGTTTGATTTCTTAAAACAGAAAAACAATCCATCGCCTCCTGATATCAAAACAACCAGGCACCAGCTCCTGCAATTTATCAAGGAACAGCTGCAGAGATGGGAAGGTGAAGGCAGTTATATCAAGGGGATGCAATTATTTATTGCCGCCGACCAGGATAAACATGTGTATGAAGCTGTTGTTTACTACCATGAATCCGGCCGTTTCCAGGAAGAGGAAGTACAGAAGATCGCTGATGATTACGCGATAGATCTGCCTGCTGACTGGACCATGGATATCATCTTCGCGGATGAATTGCCTGCTGAAGCAGTTAAAAATAAAGAACTGCCGGTGGCGCTTCACATCATAACCAATAAAAAGCCCACTATCAACCAGGTTACGAATGCAAGAGTACTTGTATTGAGTGGTGAAGCGGAAAAAAAAGAATATAAGATAAAGGCAGGTGATGGCAGGATCTGCATTGGAAGGGATAAGGAAACACAGACCTCTGAAGGCTTTTACCGCCAGAACCATATTGCCTTTGCCGGCAACAGCAGTGACCCGGCCAATAAATACATCAGCCGCCAGCATGCACATATTGAATGGAATGCGGAAGCAGGTTGTTTTTTCCTTTTCGCGGATGAAGGCGGGCTGCCCCCTAGAAATAAAGTAAAAGTAAAAACAGGAAAGGGTGAGCTCATCAAACTGCAGGCCCTCCAGATAGGACATGCACTGGGAGATAATGACCAGGTCATCCTGGGAGAGCTGGCTTTGTTGCAGTTTAATTATGAAGGCTAATGGCCCCTGGCTTTCACGATTCACTATTCACGAATCACTAATTTCGCCTAATGGCTAAGATCTTCACCATAACAGAGGGATTGCAGAACCTGGGGGCGCTCAAAACGGGCGGACAGGGTTCGGTATATAAGGCCCGGCGCATGGGTGAAATGATCACTGCCGTAAAGATCCTGCCTACTCCCATCTTCAATGAGAGCCATGAGGATAAGAATTACGCAACCTTTCAGAATGAGGTAGAAAAACTCAAAAAGGTGAACCAGGTTCCCAATGCCAACGTGGTAAGGATCATTTCTTCAGGACTCACCGAATCAGGTGGATTCCCTTTTATTGAAATGGAATTTATTGAGGGTCCGGATATGGAAGAGTTGCTGAAACCACCGCATGACCCTGTCTTCACCATCAAGGAAGCCGTGAAAGTAGCCGACCATCTTTCCAACGCGCTTTCCCACTGTCACCGCCTTGATGTAAAGCATGGTGACATCAAAAGCAATAATGTAAAGCTCAACCTGCATACCGGTAATTATGTGTTGCTGGATTTTGGCCTGGCTGTAATGAGTGATGAGCAGCGGCGCACCAGCCTGAGGCAGGCAGGTGCAATTGAATTTATGGCACCGGAACAAAGTGAGGGCACTACCTTGTTCCAGACTGATGTATACAGTTTTGGTGTGATCATGTATGAACTGCTTGCAGGTACCGTACCCTTTCCCCTGAGGGATAAAAGTGATACAGCAAGAAACCTTGTAATGCTTGCACACCTGGATGCCCCTGTTCCCGACCTGGTGACCCTGCGCAGGCAAAACCTGCCGGCGCACTGGGATGCGGATAAAAAAGAAGCGGAAGCCTATATTCCTTCCTGGCTGGTGCAGACCATTTATAAATGCCTTGATAAAAAACCGGAGAACCGTTTTGCCAATGGTGCTTTATTGCATAATCATATTGTCAGGAACAGTATGGCACCGGCAGCTCCAGTTGAAAACCAGTCCTACCAGCTTGAACAGCTGAGAAGGGAAAATGAAAAGCTAGCAAAAGAAAAAAAGGAACTGGAATTATTGCTGACACGTTACCAGTCACAACCACCACCACAACCTTCAGCACCTGCTTATGTTTCCACCCAGGAACTGCACAGGCGTTCTTCCTCTTCAAGCATCCTGCTGGCCTTCCTGATCACACTGGCAGTAATTGCATTGATTGTTTATTTTGCCCTGAGGGAAAATGACCCCAGTCCTTCAGGTCCCCAATCTGTTAAAACAGAAGATACTGTCAGGACACCGGTTGCTTTCAAGGTGGCTTCGGCAAGAGCATATTTTCACAATGATGCTGATGAAAGCACGCGCCGCAGTGCATTCATTCCCATGAATGGCTCACTGGAAGGCACAGACGAAAAAAATGGTTTTGTTTATACTGAGTATACCAATTCCAAAGGACAGGTTTCTAAGGGATGGCTGAAAAGACAGGATCTTGTGACCTTGCAGGAATGGACCACGGCACAGGAAAACGCAAGGCTGCGGCAGGAGCAGGTACGCAACCAGCTCAAGCAGGCAGCGGATCTGTATGCTAATGGAATGGTGACCGAAGCACTTGTGATCTACAGTGACCTGGCTGCGCAGGAAGTAACAGAAGCGATCTACCATTATGCGAATATTACCTTGAGGGGAGAGAATCCTAACCTGAGTTGCCAGGAAGCTTTTTCACTGATGGAGAAAGCTGCTGATAAAGGTCATGCTGCCGCGAAGAGAACGCTTGGTTATTTATATGTTTTTGCTGACCAGAGGGAGATACTGCGGATCAGCGGGTATGAAGACTGTTCTTATCCAAAGGATGTGATCAAGGGTACCCAGTTACTGGTTCAGGCCATTCGTGATGGGGATACTACTGCCAGGAATATTATGGAGGATATTAATAATGGGGATTATTGATTTTTCATTTTGATCTTATAGGTTTTAAATTCTGAATTTTAATAGCCGGGAAGGCGGGAAGACGGTAAGTAAAGTCATTAGTAAATGAATTGTTTCACTGGTCTCCCTAATGTATCTCATATTGTAATACACTACTTACCGTCTTCCCGTCTTCCCGGCTATTTCTTCCTGAGTGTGAAACCGCAAAGTGCGCCAAGCACCGCAAAGAAGAACGCAAAGATGTGAATACGCAATCGGATCATTTATTACCTGATAATTTTCACTTTTGGTTTACCGATATAGAAAACATCCGTGGTATAACCCTGCCTCAACGCTGCTTCATTTTCATCCAGCTTTTTGATCACACATGCACGGCCCCTGATCCTAATTTGCTTTCCATGAAATTCACCGGCCTTTGAGTCTGGAATATTCACCATGTAGCCATTCAGGTAAAATCCATGTTTACGCATCTGTGTGCTGTCAAATTGAACAATAAAACTCACACGGCCTTCCTTGTTTGAAACAGTATTCACGTCCTGCTGCGCTTGTACGCCTGCAGAGAAGATTACAAGAAAAAATGAAAGGATCATTCTCATTGTATTCAAATTAAGATAATTCAAGGATGATACAAAGGGGCCTCAATAACCAGCCAGTTAAAATTTATAAGCGGTAAGGATGCAGCTGCACTGCAAGAATATTTTTGCCTTCTCCCTGGAAATGTTTCCGTAAACATTCAATGTATTGTAACCAATTCTGCATTCAAACGTTACAGGGAAGCTAAGACCAACGATTATGAAACATACACTGCATTCCTTTTTATACAGGAACTTCCTCTGCCTCGCACTGTTTTTAACAGCATTTGTGCCAGCAATGGCCCAAAATCAAAATAAAATTTCAGGAAACATAAAGTCTGAAGAACAAAAAAGCATCAATGGTACAACCGTATCGCTGTTAAGAGCTGCAGATTCTTCATTGGTAAAAATGGCCGTTTCAGATGCCAACGGGCATTTTGAATTTGAAAACATCAGCGAGGGCAGTTACCTGCTTTCTTATACAGCAGTTGGCTACCAGAAAAAAATATCAGGACCGGTATCAATAACCTCTGCATCCA
>CBDUBK010000313.1:0-3878 GCA_965365375.1 uncultured bacterium
ATATTGCCACCCCTCAAAAAGCTTAACGCAGCACGCACTACATTCTTCTCCGTATTTCTTGTGTAGTTATTTCCCCATGAAAACGGTGCTGACTCTTTCCTTTATTTCCATGGCATATTTTCTTTACTCCATATGCTCCAGATGAAAAGAACTGCCACTTTCTTTACCCTGCTCAAACGGACCGCTATCTCTTTTAGTGATGACAATGCATTTAAGTTGAGTGCCTCGCTCAGCTATTACACTGTTTTCGCACTGGGTCCTCTCCTATTTATCATTATTTCTCTCTCTGGCTTTTTTTATGGGAATGAGGCTACACAGGGTAGAATTTACGAGGAGCTTAAAGGCCTGGTTGGTAATGATGCAGCACTCCAGGTTCAGAATATTATCGCTAACGCTTCGCAGGATTATGATTCAACAACGGGTGCCATCATAGGAGCAGTGATCCTGTTTATTGGAGCCACAGGTGTGTTTACAGAGATCCAGAGTTCCATTAATTACATATGGTCCGTGAAGGCAAAACCAAAAAGAGGATGGCTGAAATACCTGGGTGACCGGTTTTTATCTTTTTCCCTTGTGCTGGGACTTGGTTTTTTGCTTATGGTTTCCCTTATCCTGAATGCGCTTCTTGCGGTGGTAAATTCAAAGGTTATCCAGCGTTTCCCGAATATTGAATATTTCGACCTGCTGAATTCCCTGATCATCCTCCTGATCATTACAGCGCTTTTTGCAGTGATCTATAAAATTCTCCCGGATGCCCGCATTGCCTGGAGGGATGCCTGGGTGGGTTCAGCCTTTACTGCAATTCTTTTTCTCATTGGCAAATTCCTGATTGGCTTATACATGGCGCATTCCAATATTGGCGTGGTCTATGGCACTGCAGCTTCCATTGTTATCATCCTTGTATGGGTGTATTACTCTTCCATGATCCTTTATTTCGGAGCTGAATTCACCAAGGTTTATGCCCTGCATTCAGGCCAGGGAATCAGGCCTAAATCCACGGCTGTTTTTATTATAAAACAGGAAGCCAAAGAAGTTCCCCCGTCCAGGCTGAATGGTTAAAGTGCTGTTCAGGCTGGCATAAGATTTTCCGTATTTCCAATAATCCACTACTTAATTAAAATGATTATGAATACCTCCACACGAACCTCAGCTGATGCGGATGCCATCAGTAAATTCCACGAACTGGTAAAAGATGTCAACGTCTGCATGTTCACCACTATTGATGAAAACCAGCAGATCTCCAGCCGGCCCATGCTCACAACTCATATTGATGAAGATGGAAACGTCTGGTTTTTCACCAATGAATTCTCTGAAAAGATCAATGATGTATCAAAGGATAATATCGTTAACCTGATCTATTCGCATCCGCCAAAAAATATTTATGTGAATGTGAGAGGTACCTGCAGTCTCGTGATAGACCGCAAGAAAATGGAGGAACTATGGACTTCCGATCTGAAAAAATGGTTTCCTGAAGGACTCGAAGATCCTAAGATCTGCCTCGTGAAAGTTTCAACAGAATCCGCATATTTCTGGAACCACAGCAGTTCTAAAATGCGCCTGCTCTTCCAGATGATCAGGTCTATTACCAAGGGTGACAGGTTCAAGGAAACTGAAACCGGTAAGCTGGACCTGACTGCTACGCAGCCGGAAAACTGATTGTGAAAGTGGTACCCTGTTTCAATACTGAAGTCACATCAACATTGGCTTTATGTGATTGAAGGATGTTAAGCGTTGCTGCAAGTCCCAAACCCATCCCGTTTCTTTTGGAAGTGAAATAGGGTTCAAAAAGCCTGGTAATGTTTTCTTCAGGAATACCACATCCGTTATCTTTTATGGTTACAATATGGCTGTCTTTCTGGCTGTCGACAAAAATGCTGAGCTCACCGGTAAGACTTTCAACTGCCTCCACCGCGTTAATAATGATATTGAGGAAAGCGATTTTAAGTTTTTCCTTATTAGCCATGATGTAACAGGGCTCGTTGTAGTAGCGGATCTGCATATTCACATGCTGGAGTGTAATACGGTCCAGCGCTTCTGAAATCGCATCATCCATGATCGCCTGAACGGTGTACCTGTCAAATACCAGGTCGGTAGGTCTTGAAGTATCAAGCAATTCGGTGATGATATCACCGATCCTTTTACTGTTGCGCTGGATGATATCGAGAAACAGCGGTGATTCAACCGGGTCAGGACTTTCTGGATTCTGCAGCAATTGCTCAACGGACATGTTGATATTATTGAGCGGGTTGCGTACTTCATGGGCTAGTGTTCGCACAAGCCTGCCGGTGGCTCCCAGTTTTTCTATTTGCAGGTTTGCTTTTTCTGCCCTCTTGAGATTGGTGATATCATGCATCAGTCCCTGGTAATTGCTACCCGAACTATCTACTGTTGCCGTAACGGAAAATATACAGGTTTTCTTCTCACCGTTTTTGGTGATAAATTCCAGTTCCACATCATTCACTTCACCTTCCTCATAAATGATCCTTTGCAAAAGATCCCTGTCAGCCGAATCTGCAAGCAGGTCGTAAACTGTTCGCTCCAGCAATTCCTTCCTTTCATATCCCAGGAGTGAAGAAGTTGCCTGGTTGATGTCCAGGAATGTAAGTGATTTCCTGTCTGCGATAAAGACTGCGTCCTTGGAAAGTTCAAAAATGCTCCTGTATTTTTTTTCATTAGCCCGCAGGGCCTTGAGGTAAGCCGTTCTTTCAAGAGAATAACGGATACATCTTTCCAGCTTGTCGGTTGTAAGCTCTGTTTTGATGAGATAATCTGTAGCACCCATCTGCATCGCCTCGATATCCACGTCCTTATTCCCCTTGCCGGTAAGAAGAACGATGGGCTCTTCGCAATTGAGCTTCACGGCTTCTTTCAGGAAGTCCAGACCTGTTTTTGCTCCCAGGCGGTAATCCACAAAGTACATGTCATACGCACGGTTCTGCAGGTGCTGTATCGCGTCATTATAGCGATAGCACCAGTCCACGCTCAGGGAATATTCCTGGATAGGTTTCAGGTATTCAGAAGTAATGAAAAAATCGTCCTCATCATCATCAATGATCAGGATCCTTATGTTGGGTCGTGTAACAGACGGCATCTTAAGCAAATTTACCTGCAAGTGAAATAGCAAACAGGCATCCGGTATGGGAAATATTGTTTACCTGGAAACTACCCTTATGATGGGACACAATCGATTCGCATCCTGAAAGGATGTTTTTATTTTTTTCTTTCCAGGCCTCACCTGTAGTAATGTTCGTATAAAATTTAATGATGTACTGCCGGTAGCCTTCGTCCAGCCCGGGTTCAGTTATACCCTGGTCGCAATCCACGTATAAAAAAAGTTTAGGGCCGGCAGGCGGTTCACTGGTTATCAATTCGAGCATCATGGTGAACAACCTGAGTAATTCGTCATACTGCCCATTGATGGAGGGAAGGGCCTCGCAACGGATCACCATGGAAGGGTTATCATGCAGGGGTTGCATGCTTTCCCTCAACACCTGGTTGAGAGAAAGCAATGCTATGGGATTAATAATGATCTTATCAGAGTTCTTTTCTGGGATCGGAAAATCGGTAATGGACATGTTAAAAACCTCAGTTATTGATTATTGAACTCCTGGTATTGTTTCATTTTGTTGTACAAGGTTTTCCTGTCGATATTGAGCAGCTTGGCGGCCTTGCTCTTATTAAAATTCACTTTTTTCAAAGCTTTCAGGATCATTTCATACTCCGCATCTATACTGGCACCTTTGAGTGTTGTTTCGGAAACAGAACGCGGGCTGGTTTCCACTTCGGTATACGTGCTTGGCATTACAGCGTTGGTAACGGAAACAATATCGGGTCCTTTTTCAAACTGCAGCTTGCTGAAATGCGAGATCTCGAAAGGC
>CBDUBK010000314.1:0-3873 GCA_965365375.1 uncultured bacterium
TAATGAGTGAATTAGTTTTTCCTTCCTATCTATTTCTTCTTTTTTCATTTGTATTCTGACTACGCATTTCCATAATTCACATTTTCCAATCTAAGATTTGAAAACCGTGCCAAAATTATTTTACCCCTTAATTACCTTTATAAAACAACAGGATTTCATAGTGTTTAGAATAATTTAAGCGGTCCACAAACAGGGAAAAATCTGCACAAAAAAATAGCCTATCCTTTAAAATAAACTTAATACTCACCCCCCGCATATGATGATGACTGTTTTTGCGTTCTTGTTCCAGCCATGCATTAAACAAGGCCATTGATGCAATTCCTTTAAATTTACTTTCAACAACCACTGCATGAAACCCAAAGAATCGTTTTGGAAAAAGATCGGCCTTCACGACTGGCTGCTGAAAAAGGAACAGGAACCGGGCCTGCACCAGCCGGCCGTACTCACACCCAATGATGTTTATCATTATATACTGGAAAAATTCAACCAGAGCATCAGCGAACTTTCATTTGCAGGTAGGGTGGTTTTTTACCATGAATACATCATTGCTTTTAATGCAGCTGATTACAAGGATTTCATGGATAATAAAAAAGGCATATTCGGACTGATTGTGCAGGAAACCGTTAAACAATTCTATGGTTTACTGAAAGACCAGAGAGCCAAAGGTCTCACGGTAGAACCTTCTGCAAGCAAATGGGTCTTCCGGTTTGTAAGCCACCCGGATTATGCCAGGGGGGACAAGGGTTTTATCGGTAAATTATTACCCGGCAATATCTCCGGGGGCAATGAAAACCTCAGGGTTACATTTATCCCAAGGCAGACCGGTATTGCGCAGACCTTTGACATCAACCCGGATATCCTGCAGGGTTTCACATTTTACAGTGAAGGTTATTACGAAGTGCCTTATGAATCAAGCCTCACCTATGATGAAGCCAAAGCAAAGCAGTTTACCAATACCATCAAGGCGCGGTTTGAAACCATCGTTCCCGAAAAAGAATTTGCAGGCCGCAAGATCGAATATATGATGCGTGATGAAGAGATCACCGTGAGCGGAAGGGAAGAAACCACTGAGGCCATGAACATTTTCCGCATTCCCAGTGAGTGGGTTAACACACCCCACCTGCGGATCAGGTTTGACAAGAACGACCAGAAATTTTACCTGGCATCTTTTGGTGAAAAAACTTTGCTGAATGAAAGAGAAGTGCACCGCAGCGAAACAGGCAGCCCCCAATGGACGGAGCTGCCACTGAACAGCCGCATCATGCTGAATGGTATTGTAGGTCTCAACATTTTTAAATCCTGATACATGGTTATTTCCATTGTACTTTTTGTGGTTTGCATCCTGATGCTCATAGCTCATTTCAGGGAAATAAAATCTACGCATGGCAAAGGATGATCATTTTTATGGCGCCACCGACATGGGCCGCCAACGCAGCAATAATGAAGATGAATTCATTGCCAAAAACCTGGGCAGCGGTAAAGTGCTGGCCTGTGTGATTGATGGCGTAGGCGGTTACGAAGGTGGAGAGGTTGCCGCAGCCATTGCCAAACAAACCATTCTTGATCATTTCAGGGAGCCTGCTGCTGACCTGCTTTTAAAAATGAAATCCTGCTTTGTGCAGGCCAACCAGAAAATTTACGAGGACCGTCTCAATAATCCCAACCGCGACAGCATGGCCTGTGTGCTCACGCTCACCCTGGCCGACCTTGAACAAAACCAGTTTCATTACGCACATGTGGGTGATACGAGGTTGTATCTCTACCGCGATCATTCACTGGTAAAACTTACTCACGATCATTCATTTGTAGGATTTCTTGAAGACAATAAAAGGATCACGGAAGAAGAGGCAATGAGCCATCCCAACCGCAACGAGATCAACAAGGCCCTGGGCTATGATCCGAATATGGCAGGTGTGGCGGATTATATAGAAACAGGCAGCTCACCATTTTTACCCGGTGACCTGCTGATGTTATGCAGTGATGGTCTTACTGATCTTTTAGACCAGCGTGCAATGATCGCTATCCTGGATGCTAAAGCCTCGCTGGCAGATAAGACCAGGATGCTGATCAATGCCGCCAATGAAGCAGGTGGGAAAGACAATATTACCGTGGTGCTGGTATTGAATAATAACAAGGCTGCCAAACAAAAAGCAACCAAACCTGTTCTTGTAAAAAAAAACGAACAACCCGCAGGCAGGGTTGAAACGCCCCAGCCAGTAGCAGCACCCGCAAAAAAAACAAAGAGATCGTCAGGACTCACCTGGCTTTTACTGCTTCTTGTACTCATCCTCTCAGCAGCGGTTTATTTTCTCTGGAGGGAAAATCAATCCAAAAAAATCCTTCCTGGCACTGTTACCCAAAGCAAACAGCGAAACGCGGCTGAACAAAGATTACTGGACAGCCTGGAAGTCTCAGCATTTCTCTACCTGGATTCCAGTTACGGAAACAGGATTTTAGTGAGTGATACCATCAGCATCCAGCAGGATTCTATTTATATCAATGGAAATGGTATTACCCTGCAGGCTGACAGCAATTACCAGGGCATGCTGTTCCAGGCAACTCCTGGTTGCAATTATATTTTACTGGAGAATATGGTGATCGAAAATTTTGACATCGGCCTTTCGGCGCAAAGCCACGTGCTGAAACTTAAAAATGTACGATTCATCAACTGCCGCATCCCGGTCCAGTACAATCTTTCATTGCCTCTTAACCGCACGCTCAGTGGTTCACTGGTTGATACCGTTCTGTTCAGGCCCGATTCCATTTCAAAAAACAACAGATGAATTTTTTCAGGCAGCGTAATATCGAAAGGATTTTCTTTTTACTGATCACAGGAGTACTTGCATTTCTCTTCATCCGCCTTTATGATGTATTAAAGAAAGATTTTGAAGAAGTTCCGGGCCGTCTTGCTGATGGCAGTATGGTGAACCTTAATGGAGGCCAGCTTGACCAGCGCATCCGCCAGTTACTTGAAAAAGAATTCTACCTGGAAGACCCACGGGATATTGCACTGGCCTACAAAACGGTTGCACAGGGCATGTCCATCGAAGCCGAGATGGACAATACTGGTGAACTCAATAAAAAACGATTCTTCCTCACTACCCAGCAGGCTTTCAACGAAGGTGGTGAATCCTATAAGGACAGGGCAGTTCTCGCCAGGCAGCTGATTGGTTTCAGCGGGGAGGATTCTGTCCGTTTCGCACAGGAACTCAGGTCACCTCCCGCACTGCAGCCAAAACTTAACCTGCAGATGGGCGCTCACAGCATCAAAGGGAAAGTGCTGGATGCGGAAGGCAATGCAGGCGCCGGCATCCTGGTGCGTTTACAACTGGTGATGCCCGACAGTGTGCGCAATATTGAACTGACCGATGCCACGATCCGCGAAGAAAATTCCAACGCGGTGAAAAAAACCTTTATTGTTGATGGCGGCAACCGTGAATTACAGTCCATGAGTGCATATGTAAGAACCGGCAGCGATGGAGCATATGCATTTGAAGGATTACCGGAAGGAAATGCGTTTGAAGTATTGCCATTAAAACCACATTTCCAGTTCGGTCCTTCCAAAGGTGTTGAGGCCCTGAAAAAAAATACCAGCCTTTCTTTCAGGGCTGCTCCCCATACCATCCGGCTTTTTGCCAACAGGGATTTTAATAATCTCAAAAAAGAGGGAGCCCTGATCGTAAGAACACCGGATGAAGTAACCAGGTGGTACGGCATTATCGCAATAGGATTTTTTGCAGCCTTTCTCCTGCTGCATATATTTCTGACCCTGGCTTTCCCCCGTGCCGACCAGCTGATACTGCCGGTACTGATGCTTTTGACAGGTATTTCCTTTCTTACCTTATTAAGTTTACAGGATCCGCTGCGTGACCG
>CBDUBK010000315.1:0-3872 GCA_965365375.1 uncultured bacterium
TTTATGATCTGCGATCAGATTTGTTTTTTGAGATCCCTGAGCAGTCATATATCTATAACGTGCACAGCTATTATGCCGAAGACAGTTCTTATACAATTGCACATTGCGATTATGGAATTGAATACGCGGCTGCCATCCGCAAAGACAATTTTTACGGGGTGCAGTTTCATACCGAGAAAAGCGCGGAAACGGGTGACCGCATCATCCGTAATTTTCTTTCATTATAAACTGACCAGGTGAACAAACAGCCGGAAATAAAAAGCATGGGGCAGGACAAAAAGAACTTTGAGATCATTCCTGCCATTGACATCATTGAAGGTAAATGTGTAAGACTTACTCATGGTGATTACAGCCAGAAAAAAATTTACAATGAAGATCCTCTTGAAGTAGCACGGCAGTTTGAAGATGCCGGGTTAACAAGGCTTCACCTGGTAGATCTTGACGGAGCTAAGGCCGGCGCTGTCAAGAACTGGAAGGTGCTGGAGACTATTGCGGGTAAAACCAGTTTATCCATTGATTTCGGCGGCGGTATCCATACAGAAAAAGATATCCATATCATTTTTGATTGTGGTGCAAAGCTGGCAACTGTAGGAAGTATGGCTGTAAAGGAACCTGAGGTGTTTAAACAATGGATTTCATTGTTTGGGGCTGATCATTTTTTTCTCGGTGCTGATGTCAAAAATGAAAGGATCACGATCAGTGGCTGGACAAAAGATACCGGCATCTATGTTTATGATTTTATCAGGGAACATATGGAACTGGGCATCAGCCAGGTATTTTGTACTGATGTATCAAAGGATGGTGCTTTGGAAGGTCCGGCTACGACATTGTATAGCCAGGTCGTTAAAGAATTTCCTTCTCTTCATTTTATTGCAAGCGGTGGTGTCAGTTCCATTGATGATCTGTACCGTCTCCAGGAGGCAGGATGCCGTGGTGTGATCATAGGCAAGGCCATTTATGAAGGAAGGATCAGCCTGAAAGAACTTGTAAAACTGGACCGCTGATGCTGGCAAAAAGAATCATTCCCTGCCTTGATATTAAAAACGGCCGCACCGTGAAAGGGACCAATTTCGTCGGACTGCGTGATGCCGGTGATCCAGTTGAACTTGCTGCAGGTTATGCCCTGCAGGGTGCAGATGAACTGGTGTTCCTGGATATCACGGCAACTATAGAAAAAAGAAAAACGCTGGCAGAACTGGTGAGCCGCATCGCACATACCATCAATATTCCGTTTACCGTGGGTGGTGGAATCAGGTCGGTGGATGATGTGGCTGTACTGCTCCAGTCAGGCGCTGATAAAATATCTGTGAATACTGCTGCGTTCAAAGATCCGTCATTGATCACGGGTATTGCCTTGCATGCAGGCAGCCAGTGTGTGGTACTTGCCATCGATACCAAAAAAGAAGCGGATGGTGAATGGTATGTTTACCTGGACGGAGGCAGAACACCCACTCATAAAAAATGTTCTGAATGGGCCCGGCAGGCTGTTGACATGGGCGCTGGTGAAATCCTGCTCACCTCCATGAACCACGATGGAACCAAATCCGGGTTTGCACTGGACATAACCAGGGAATTAGCCGAATCCTTACCGGTACCGGTGATCGCTTCCGGTGGTGGAGGTACGATGGAGCATTTCGCGGAAGTATTCATAAACGGCAAAGCAGATGCAGCCCTTGCCGCCAGTGTGTTTCATTTCAGCGAGATCAGAATTCCCGACCTGAAAAATTTTCTCAAAGGCAAAGATATAGCTGTTCGCATCTGAGATCAGCTGCCTGAACATCAATCCTGTTAGCATCTGGTTTAACTTCATGTTATGAAAGTGGATTTCAAAAAA
The DNA here is from genome assembly GCA_965365375.1 of uncultured bacterium. Lineage (GTDB taxonomy): Bacteria > Bacteroidota > Bacteroidia > Chitinophagales > Chitinophagaceae > Flavisolibacter. Next base: position 1,835 of record CBDUBK010000315.1, read on the forward strand.
TACAAGGATGGACTGGCACCTGCCGTGGTCCAGGATTATGCAACTCAGAAAGTGTTGATGCTGGGTTTTATGAATGAGGAAGCATTGGTACAAACAGAGACCAGCGGCCTGGTGACTTTTTACAGCCGCAGCAAAAAAAGGCTCTGGACCAAGGGAGAAGAAAGCGGCCATCATCTTCAGCTCAAGCAGATCCTTCTGGATTGTGACCAGGACAGCCTGCTGATCAAAGCCCTGCCTACGGGTCCTGTTTGCCATACAGGTGCTGATACCTGCTGGAGTGAAAAAAACCATAAAGAGGATTTTCTCAACTACCTGGAACATATCATTCATTTGCGGATAAATGGTTCTGACGAAAGCTCTTATGTGAAGAAACTGGTGGGCCAGGGAATGAATAAAATTGCACAGAAAGTAGGGGAGGAAGCAGTGGAGCTGATCATAGAAGCGAAGGACGTTAACAGGGCGTTATTTTTGAATGAGGCAGCCGACCTTCTTTTCCATTATATCGTATTATTGCAGGCGAAGCAATGCTCCCTGGACGATGTAATTGAAGTGCTGAAACAGCGGCACCAGTCTAAATAAGATCCGCGCATTGTATCAAAAATCAAACATGAAAAAACTCTTCTTATTCCTTGCTTTTGCGGCGAGCTTTTTTTCAGCAAATTCCCAGGGCCTGGAATTTACTATCACCGGGCAGGTGACCGGCCTTGCCGACGGACCAGTCAAGGTGATCACTACGCAAAGGCAGGCTGTAGAAGTAGCTTCTGATTCAGCTAAAGGCGGGGTATTCAGAATCAAGGGAAACATCCCTGAACCAGGCCTTTACTTACTGGTGATGAGTAATGAACAACCGCAGTATGTTTATCTCGACCAGTCGAATATCACAGTAACAGGTAATCAGTCACAGATCAAACAGGTTAAGATTGAAGGTTCCCCTTCTCATACTGATTTTATTGAGCTCAACCGTGTGTTCAATCCCATGATGGGTGAACTCAGCGCACTGGCTGCACAGATTGAAAAGGAAGCCAACCCGGTAAAAAGAGAAGATTTTATTGAGCAATATGATTCCATCACGAAGAAGGTAGCGGTTGAGATCAGGAATTTTATTTCAGCAAGGCCTTCTTCCTATGTTTCTCCTTTCCTGCTCTGGATCACTTCTCAGGTAACACCTGATGTGCTGGAGATGGAAAAGAATTTTAACCTGATGGATGAAAGCATCCGCAACGCGAAGATCTCAAAAGACCTGGCAGATTATATCACCGCTAATAAGGTTGGCCAAATAGGAACAGATGCAATAGATTTCACGCAGAATGATACCAGCGGGACTGCTGTTTCCCTTTCATCTTTCCGTGGCAAGTTTGTACTGGTAGATTTCTGGGCCAGCTGGTGCAGGCCCTGCAGGATCGAAAATCCCAACATCGTAAAAGCCTACAATAAATTCAAGGATAAAAATTTTACCATTCTCGGTGTATCACTTGATATGCAGAAAGATGCATGGGTGAAAGCGATTGATAAAGATAAACTGGCATGGAGCCATGTGAGTGACCTGCAGCACTGGAACAATGCGGCTGCGCAACTTTACCGGATCCAGAGTATCCCCGGTAATATGCTGATTGATCCTTCAGGAAAGATCATCGCGAAGGATTTGCATGGTGAAGCACTGGAACAAACCCTTGAACAATACCTGGGTAAACCAACACCTGAAAAAGAAGCCAAGCCGGTTAAAAAACCCGCTGTCAATAAAACACCCGTTAAGAAAACACCAGTTAAAAAATCCCCGCCCCATAGTTAAATTGTCCCCCTAAATAGAAAGCGCCTTTTACCGGGCGCTTTTTTTATGAACTGTTTTTTGTTTTCAGATTTTGAAATAAGCCTTTTGCTTTTCAGATATAGTGACCCCATTCCATGGATAACCTTTTGTCATCCTGAGGAGCACCGCCGGTTCTTCGTTCTTTCAACCAGCAACCGTGCGACGAAGGACCAGCCGCGTCAAACGACTGTATGCAATCCTGATTCCGCCGAAAGCGCGCCGTTCTTTCAT
>CBDUBK010000316.1:0-3865 GCA_965365375.1 uncultured bacterium
CTTCCACATCTTTTTCACCACCTACTTCAATAAGCGTTGCCTGTATATCTATTCGGGTCAATAATTTTTTTGCGATAACCCCGGCTGCAACCAGGCAAACAGTAAGCCTGCCACTAAAATGACCACCGCCGCGGTAGTCTTCATGGCCTCCGAATTTTTGTTTTGCTACAAGATCTGCATGGCCGGGTCTTGGAATGGAACGGTTTTTTTCATAATCAGCCGAGCGGGTATTGTTGTTCGCAAATAAAATGGTAAGGGGTGCCCCCGTGGTGTGATCGTTGAATACACCGGTGATCAGTTCAGGAAGATCCTCTTCTTTTCTTGGTGTGGTGCCTTTTTGTATACCGCCTTTCCTTCGTTCAAGGTCAGGTAAAAAATCAGCAGTTGCAAGAGGCAATCCTGCCGGGCAGCCATCGATACAAACCCCTACCGAAGGTCCGTGTGATTCACCGAATAAGGTTATCCTGAAAATTCTTCCGAAAGAATTCATGTGTTTATTTAGGTTAAAGTTACTCCTGCTTTTAATTGTGCGAGGTGTTCCCAGAATTGCGGGTAAGATTTGTTCACAGCTTCCGCCCCTTCAATTTCAGTTTTACCATCGGCCTTTAACGCAGCAATGGCACAGGCCATGGCGATGCGGTGGTCATGGTGGGCATTTACTTCAGCCCCTTTCACCACTCCTGTACCACTGATGATCATGAGATCATCCTGCAATTTTATCATGACCCCCATCTTTCCAAATTCTTCCTGCAGTGTGAGTGCCCGGTTGCTTTCCTTATGGTAGAGCCTTTGTACACCTTCAATTACGGAAGTACCATTGCAATAAGCTGCCAATGCTACCAGAGGCGGAAAAAGATCGGGACAGTCTGTTGCATTAAAATGGAAGGGCTTGAGTTTGCCAGGACGTACAGTAAGCTGTTCTGCTTCTATACTAAGCGAAGCATCAGCCTGCATCAGCGCATGCAGTATCATCTTATCACCCTGTACAGAATAGTTGTCCAGCCCTTCAAGGCGGATTTCCCCCGCGATAGCTCCGGCTACCAAAAAAAATGAAGCACTGCTCCAGTCAGCTTCCACCCTGAAATGAAATGGATCTTCCCGGTGGTCGGAGGCCTGTTCATTAAAATGAAACAGGCGGTGTTCATGCAGCATGGGCGTTTTTAATCCGAAAGAAGCCAGTACCAGTATGCTCAGGTCTATATAAGGTTTGCTTTTCAGATTTTTTACGTTGACACTGACACCCCTCGCCTCTGCAGCCGCGTAGGCAAATAATAAACCGGTGAGAAACTGTGATGAAAGCTCACCGTCTATTTCTATATGTGCAGGTTGTAAGGGGCCCTGTATTTTGAGCGGCAATAAACCATTATTTGTTTCAACTGATACGCCGAGTTTGGGAAAAGTGGTTTCAAAAAAATCGAAAGGCCTTTTGAGTAAACTGCCGGTACCCGTAACCGTTAGGGACCGGCTGCTGGTTGCGGCAATGGAAGTAAACATCCGGGCCGACAAACCGCTTTCGCCACAATTAATTTTGTCAGAAACAGGATCCACTCCCCTGCTTTCTATTTCAACGGTACCATTGACACTTACCGGTTTTGCGCCAAGCTGGGTAATGATATCTAGTGCGGCAAGATCATCTGCAGAAACTCCAGGGTTATGTAAAATTGTTTTTCCATGCCTGATCAGGGCGGCAGCGCAGGCACGCTGCATGGCACTTTTAGATGCCGGCACGGTCAAACTGCCTGTTATTGAAGAAGGAGTAATGATTGCTTTCATTTTAATAAAGCCTGTATCTGTGAAAAGCCTAATGGTTTCGTAGTGGCCCTGCCTATTTTTTCAAGGAGTACATAATGCACCTCGTCTAGATTTTTTTTCTTGTCCCTGCTGAGCACCTGCATTATTTTTTCCCGGTCAAATGAAATATCAGAAGGAAGACCGTATTGCTCTACCAGCTTTTTGATCGACGCCGCGTTTTTAAAACCCAGTAAGGCTTCAGAAAATTTCGCTGCATAAACCATCCCTATCGCTACCGCTTCGCCATGTGCTAAATTGTACTGGTTTTCCAGGGCATGCCCCAGGGTATGCCCGAAATTGAGAAGTTTACGTTCCCCTTTTTCAAATTCATCTTTTTGCACCAGCCTTGATTTGATCAGCATGTTCTCCGTTACAAGCGCTTCGAGCAATTTTCTTTTCTTCCGGTAGGTACCGCCATCATTATTTTCAAGTTCCCTAAAAAGCGCAGGACTTTTGATTGCAGCATGTTTAATGATCTCGGCGAATCCATTTCTCCATTCCGCTTCCGGGAGTGTTTCCAAAAATGAAAGATCATAAATCAGGAATGAAGGCTGGCGAATGGTTCCCGCCATATTCTTGTAAACACCCACGTCAATACCATTCTTTCCCCCAATAGCGGCATCCACCATGGCAAGGAGACTGGTGGGTACAAAACCAACCTGGATGCCACGCATATAGATCGCTGCTATATAACCTGTGAGATCGGTGATTACACCCCCGCCAACACCAACCAGCAGGCTGGAACGGTCCGCACCCGATTCAATCAACTGCAAAATGATCTTGTCCACGGTGGCCTGTACTTTATGATTTTCACCGGGCTTTATCACGATGGTCTGCCATCCTTTAAACTTTTTGGAATGCGCAGCTAAAATATTTTCATCCGTAATCAAAAAAGTTTTCCTTCCTGAGGCCAGTGTTTTCAGCAAAGAAAAACGGGCACCGAGATGGTAATGCACAGTTGCGGGACCATAACTGATCTTTTTTAATGCCATCAGCTGTTGAATACTTTGGTTTGGTGACTGATACTTTCCATATGAACCGCATCAAAATATTTGGTAATAAATTCCCTGCTCAATCCTAGTTTATCGGCGCGCTGGAAAGCACGGTTCAGGATCTCGTTCCAGCGGTTGGTTTGCAAGATCGTGATATTATTTCCCTTTTTATATTCTGCGATCTTCTCGGCCACTTTCATTCTCTGCCCAAGGATCTGCATGAGTTCATCATCGAGGTGATTGATCTGGTTGCGCAGTTTTTCAAGTGCCTGGTGGTATTCAGCTGATGCCACATCTTCTTCCCTTCTCCAGATAATCTCACCGAGCATCTCACCCAGCTGCTCAGGTGTGACCTGTTGCGCCGCATCACTCCAGGCATTATCCGGATCAATATGTGACTCGATCATCAGCCCGTCGTAATCCAGGTCAATAGCTTCCTGTGCCACCTCCAGCAGGATATCACGGCGGCCGCAGATATGTGAAGGATCGTTGATCATAAGCAGTTCAGGGTTCCTTCTTTTCATTTCAATGGCAAGGTGCCACATGGGTGCATTGCGGTATTCAGTATTGCCATAAGAAGAGAAACCCCGGTGAATCAGTCCCAGTTGCTTGATGCCTGCCTTTGCTACACGCTCCACTGCACCGGTCCACAATTCGAGGTCAGGGTTGATGGGGTTTTTGATCAGTACCGGTACATTCGCGCCACGCAAAGCATCTGCCACTTCCTGCACGCTGAATGGATTTACAGTAGTACGTGCACCGATCCATAAAATATCAATATCAAAATGCAGGGCATCTTCCACCTGTTTGGCTGTGGCTACTTCCACTGCTGCCGGAAGGCCGGTAAGTTTTTTCGCCTGCTGCAACCATACGAGTCCTTTGGCACCTACACCTTCAAAACTACCGGGGCGTGTACGCGGTTTCCAGATGCCCGCTCTTAATGCATCCACCTTTCCTGTTGCGGCGATCCTTTGTGCAGTTTCAATCACCTGTGCTTCTGTCTCCGCGCTGCAGGGACCGGAAATGATCAGGGGCTTTTTTTTCCAGGTATCCTGGAGGGTATTTGTTGGGTTCATTGTTAT
>CBDUBK010000317.1:0-3861 GCA_965365375.1 uncultured bacterium
CAAGGACAGTGAACAGAATGCACTGATCGGTTTGAACAGCAAACATTTTGGTAAGAAGCTCAAACTGGTAAAGGATGGAAAAGGTACATTATCCCTGGTCCTTCCCGGGTTGAACCTCTATGCTCCCGGAACCTACCATGTGAATCTTTATTTTGGTGATGTGCAGCATTATTATGAATGTCTTTATGATGCATTGAGTTTTTCCATTGAAGAAACAGATGTATACGGCACAGGCAATCTTATGGAACCGGAATGGAACCGCATCTATGTTCCGCAAATTGATATCATTCACCATGAATCCTAGTGCATTCAATACCATAAAATATTTTCTGCACAAACTGGTTTTTGAAGTACCGTTAAAGAACAGGATCCAGGTCTTATCCTTTCAGAAAATACTTGAGAAAAACTTCCCGGAAAACAAAGCGTTCAGTTTTATACAGGTAGGCGCCAATGATGGAGTGAGCCATGATTTTTTATCAGGCTTCGTCGAAAAAAGAAAAGCCCGTGGAATGGTGATCGAACCGCTCCCCGATCTTTTTGAAAAATTAAAATCACATTATGCTTATAACAAGAATGTGGTAACGGTCAACAAAGCCGTGCATCCTGTTGCCAGCAGCATTAAACTGTACAGGATTGACCCGGCGAAAGCTCATCTTTATCCATCATGGGCTGAGGGTATTGCATCGGTCTTTCCTGATCATCACAAGCGATCAGGGATTTCAACAGAAGCAATTACCAGCCTGGAAGTAAAGGCTGCAAGGCTGATGGACATCATTTCAGAAAATAATTTTAAGTTGCCCATTGACCAGCTGCAGGTTGATGCGGAGGGATTTGATTATGAAATTCTAAAACTTGCTGACCTGGATTTGCTGCAGCCGGTTCTTGTACGTTTTGAGATCATTAATCTTTCAAAAGAAGACGGTAAAGCTGCGGTGAATTTATTAAAGAACAAGGGCTATCATTGCCTGCAGGATGGATATGATATTATTGCCCTGCAGCTTCACAAATTGCAGCTATGACCATTTGCCTTGTAACAGATAATTTTCCTCCTGACGTAGGTGGTGTCGGTATTTTTTACCGGCATTTGTCGCGAAACCTGTCAGCCGCAGGTCATAAGGTCATCGTTTTATGTTTTGGAAATACAAAGAATGGAGAGGATGAGACCAGGGATGAAAATGGCACCAGGATCATCAGGCTGCAAAAAGATTACCAGCGTTATTATCAATATTATGTTCCATACTTCCGGCCGGGAGGCCATGATGCCCCGCACTGGCTTGCCATGGGTATGAGTGTTCGCAACTGGCTCATTCAAAATGCGCAATCCAACAGGATAGACATCATTGAAGTTTCAGATTATGGCGGGCTGGGTTTTTTTCTGTTACATCCTCATATCCCACCCTATGTGGTTACTGCCAACAGTGCCTTGCTCCAGTTGCAGTCTTCCAGCCATTTTGCTGAAACAGGACATATCACCATCCTTAAAAAACTCGAGACCCTTTCTTTTCGTTATGCGAACCGCATTATTGCCCACAGTCCATTGAACCAGGCTTCCCTTGAATCGGTTATTGAAAGAAAGGTTGATCTGGCAACGGCTCCATGGAGCGGACTGGAATGGCAGCATCCGACATCACTATTATTTCCCCCGCTTGTAGTGGGAGGCCTGCAGGCTACAAAAGGAGCAATTTACATGGCGGCTATAGTTGAAGAGATCGTGCGCAAAGACCCTTCTTTTGTAATGCACTGGATCGGCTATGACAGTTATACCTCCCCGACAGGTGAATTGATGTCAGCATTTCTGGCAAGGCAATTTCCAGGGATATGGAATAAGAATTTTATCTGGCTGGGAGAAAAAAAACACGAGGATACACTGGCAGCGATTGCAAGAACTTCGCTGGTGATGATACCGAGTACCTGGGAAACTTTCAGTTATGTTGCCATTGAAGCAGCCGCGATGGATAAGCCGGTGATCATGACGGCTACCACAGGGGCAGCCTATCTTTTTGTACAGGGCAGGTCAGCATTGATCGTAAGCCCAGAAAACAAAATGGCCTGTGCTACTGCCATCATGCAATTATACCAGAATCCGGACATGGGTAAAAGATTTTCATATAATACTTCTTCTGTGATCGAGAAGCTCAACCCCTCGGTTTCTGTGCCGGAGCGGATTGCTTTGTACAGGGAAGCCATTGAAAACGCGGCGAGACAGGGAGATGCTTTTGAAAGGGAATTCCGGTTTTTAAAACCTTATCTCAAACCAACAAGAAAATTTTATTTTGCCCTGAGAGCAGCGATAAAAAAGATGGTAAAAGGAAATGCAGGGAACTGAGAAAAAACATATTGTATGGTTATGCTCCGGACTACACCAGCCGGGGGGTACTGAACGTGCCAACCTTAACGCGGCGCACCTCATGCTCAAGAAGGGATACCGTGTAACCATCATCGTTATGGATTCAACGGGGCAGAGTTTTTATCCACTTGACCCTGCGATTCATCTTATCCATAAAAAATGGTTTTTTGGAATTGCAGGTAGTGGTAATCCGCTCAGCCGGAAAACTTCCATGCTCCGGGAATTTTATGCACTCAAAAAAATGCTGGTGCAGCTGGATCCGTATGCTGTTATCGCGACTGATTATCCTTTTGCTGTGGCCTGCGTTTTTACTGGCCTGCATAAAAAATTCAAGGTCTTTTCCTGGGAACATCACCATTACAGCTGGCTGAAAAAAAACCGCTTCTGGCAAATGATGACCCGGTATGCTTATCCAAAACTCCGTTCCATACTGGTGTATAATCCTGATGAAGCACCATGGTATGAGAAAATGGGTTGCCATACTGCGGTGATCCCAAATTTCATCGAGGAAATGCCGCAGATCCAGCATGAACCCCAATCCATCATACTCACAGTAGGATGGCTGATTGAAAGAAAAGGTATGGACCTGATACCTGCAATGGCCCAAAGGATATTGACAAATCATCCTGGCTGGAAATGGATCATTATCGGGGAAGGTGCCCTGGAAAATAAAATCAGGAAAGAAATCATGGAAAGAGGCCTGGAAGAAAAACTCCTGATCCGCAAACCGGTGAAACCACTGGAAGCTGCAGATTACCAGCAGGCTTCGGTTTACGTGATGACCTCCAGGCAGGAGCCTTTTGGCCTGGTACTGATTGAAGCCATGAACAATGGATTACCCTGTATTGCATTTGACTGTCCTTCAGGTCCGCGTCATATCATTCATCACCAGGAAGATGGATTCCTGGTTAGTCCCTTTGATACAAAGTCCATGGAATCATTTATTCTTCAACTGGTAGAAGATGAGCAGATGAGAAAACAAATGGGTGCTAAAGCGATCAACAATGTAAACAAATACAGCGCGGAAGCGGTTTGGCTTCGCTGGGAAAATGTTTTGGAAAACTGATCAGTCAAGTTTGAGCACTGCCAGGAAAGCTTCCTGTGGCACTTCCACGTTACCGATCTGGCGCATACGTTTCTTACCTTCTTTCTGCTTTTCAAGAAGTTTTCTTTTACGGCTGATATCACCTCCATAACATTTGGCGGTAACATCCTTACGCATGGCGGAAATGGTTTCACGTGCCAGGATTTTTGCACCGATAGCTGCCTGAATAGCGATCTGGAATTGCTGGCGTGGTACCAGCTCTTTTAATTTTTCGCAAAGCTTGCGGCCAAATTCCTGGCCCTTGCCCCGGTGGATGAGTGCACTGAGCGCATCCACTTTATCATTGTTGAGGAGGATATCCATTTTCACAATATCCGCGTCACGGTAGCCAATGGGATGGTAATCGAAAGAAGCATAACCCCTGGTCTGTGATTTCAGCTTATCATAAAAATCAAATACGATCTCGGTA
>CBDUBK010000318.1:0-3861 GCA_965365375.1 uncultured bacterium
CTAATGGTTTTGTTGCTTTTAAAGGAGCAGCCAACCAGAATATTGGTGCCATGAATGCGGGTACAGTGATCATGAACGGTACCGGTGGTATCACCCTGGTTGGAAACATGACCATTGCCAATGCACTGGTTCTTACCAGTGGTAACATGACCCTCGGAGCGAATAACCTGGTATTGAATGGTACGGCTTCAGGTTCGGCTGCCAGCCATGTAATCACAAACGGTACGGGCAGTGTGGTTAGCAATAATATCAATGCTGATGCGGTGACGGTTCCTGTTGGTCCGAACGCAACCAGCTACAATCCAGTAATCATCAGCAATGGCCAGGGCAGGAATTACGCTGTTCGAGTTGCAACCGGTATCAACCCGGCTATTAACAACCCCAACAGGGCGATCAACCGTACCTGGAACGTTACACCAAATACAGCACCTTCATCTCCGGTTAATATTGTGTTCCAGTTCGTGGACGCGGATATGAATACGAATGCTTCAGCTACACTTGTTATGGAAGCAGCAGTTCATAACGGAACTACATGGAACGTGGTGAGCCCTGCAACAGGTGTTACACCTAGTGGTACACCAACAGACCGCCAGGTAGGTATCAGCACTACCCAGTTCGGACCTACTGTAATTGGTAATTTTGGAGCCATTACCTTCCCGACAGCTACTGCCAACGTGGATGCAGATGTTACCAGCATGGTAATGATGCCAAACGTGGTGAACAACCAGTCTGTATTGCGTGTGCACGTGAGAAGGACCATGGCCATCAACTGGAGCGTGGTTGATGCCAATGGCCGTATCGTAATGAGCTTCAGCAAACAAATGCTGGCGGGTCAGAACGATATCCAGTTGGTACTGGGTCACCTGGCAGGTGGCGCTTACCAGATCGTGGGCAGCACAGAGAAAGGCAAGACCGGTGTTGTTCGTTTTGTGAAACTGTAAATTGACGACCACTCATATTTCAAATCCCGCTTCCAACAGAAGCGGGATTTTTTTTAGTCCTGATCCGCCCAATTCATTGTGATCGTTAACATTTTGAAACAGGTCAATGAATTAATTTTAACCCATGTTCGCAGCCAGACAGTTCGCTTATCAGCAAACCAACGCATTCAGTAAAATTGTAACTGATTACCTGGAAGGTGCAGATACACTCAGGTCATTTTATACCGCTTCACCAGGAATGGAAGCAGTGGTTTCTGCCATCAAAAACAGGAAGGGTTTTGATACTGACAGGAAAACCCTGGTAACAGTACTGGAACAGCAATACCAGGGACTGGAAAAAAAGCAGGCTGTCCAGGCCAATATTCAAAAGCTGGGAAACGCAGATTGTTTTACTGTAACAACGGCACACCAGCCGAACCTGTTTACGGGTCCTTTGTATTTTATTTACAAGATCCTTCACGCCATTAAAATCTGCGATTGTCTCAAAAAGGAAAATCCTGCCTCTGATTTTATTCCTGTTTATTACATGGGTTCGGAAGACGCGGATTTCGCGGAACTGAACCATACCTATGTTGGCGGGAAAAAAATTGAATGGAAAAGAAACCAGGGAGGCGCCGTTGGCAGGATGCTGGCTGATGAAAGCCTGGAAAGCCTGGTGAATGAACTGGAAGGGCAGGTATCGGTGGAGCCATTCGGAACGGAATTCACGGGAATGCTCAGGCGCAGTTATACAAAAGGAAAAACCATCCAGCAGGCAACGCTTGAATTATTGAATGAATTGTTTGGCCAGTATGGGCTTATTGTACTGATACCCGATCATCCTGCTTTCAAAAAACAAATGATATCAATATTCAGGGAGGACCTGCTGAATCATAAACCTGCGCAACTGGTCAATACTACTTCAGAACAGCTTGAAAAAAATTATAGCGTACAGGCACACGCAAGGGACATCAACCTCTTTTACCTTGATGGACATACACGTGAGCGGATCGAAAGAAGGGGAGAACAGTTTCATGTTGTAAATACAGAACAGGTTTTCTCCGAAGAGCAATTATTGAAACTGCTCGACACGAATCCTGAAAAGTTCAGCCCGAATGTGATCCTGAGAGGGCTTTTCCAGGAAACCATTCTTCCCAATATAATTTTCATTGGAGGAGGCGGAGAACTTGCCTACTGGTTGCAGTTCCGGGATCTTTTTGCAAATTACCAGGTGCCATATCCCATTCTTGTTCTCAGGAATTCTTTCCTGGTCATAGGAAAGAAATGGAATGAGCTCATTCAGAAACTTGGACTTTCAATTGAAGAACTGTTCCTTGATGAGAACACGATTATGAACAGGATCGTTGAAAAATATTCAGAAAACGATACCACCCTGAATGGCAATTTCGAAAAAGCAGAAGACCTATTTCATTCACTCAGCAGCCAGGCCGCAACCATCGACCCTACCCTGGTACAACATGTGGCCGCCATCCGTACCAGGTCATTAAAAACCCTGAAGGAACTGGAGAAAAAAATGCTGAGGGCCGAGAAAAGGAAATTCAGCGACCAGCAAAGACAGGTGCAGCAATTAAAATCGGAATTATTCCCTAATAAGAATCTGCAGGAGCGGGTGGAGAATATCAGTGGCCTGTATGCCAAATGGGGGCCTGGCATCATCAGCCAGTTGTATGAACATACACTTTGCTTCGAGCAGCAGTTTACTGTACTTACAGAGCAAGACTGAGTTTGAACAAACTGCTTTGTCCATTATCATTATCAGCGGCGAGGTGAATGATCATTTTCTGCGGGCCTGCTTCTTCCACACATACAGATTCTACTTTCTGCAGCCTGAATGATGGATCAATACCTGTGAGATTCACCAGGGCATCGGGTGTTAAAGATTTTTCTTCCAGTTTTTTTGAAAAATTTCTGATCCATCCCAGGTAGCTGTCAGCAATAGCACCATCCTCCATTGCGTTTGCCGTGGCTTCTTCTGAAGCTGTAAACAATAAAAGATCTTTCTGTGGTAAATAATACAATCCCGATACTCCTTTAACAGTACTTGTATCCATCAACAAAGGAATGATTAAGGGCATTGCAGTGGAACGGAAATCTTCTATAATCACCAGGTGGTTAATCCTGTTTGTATGGTTGGCACGGTTTGCCAGCAGGTAATTCCCATTGATGAAACTCATTCCCTCTATATTGATCTCAGGAAGTGCGCTCAATTTGCCAGTAAAGGTTTTCAAATCAATACGTAAATGCTTTTCAGGACTGTCAAGAGGAAAATGAAATATTGCATTCCGGTTTTCCCCCGAAAAAGAACCTAAGGCATATAAATAGGTCTGCTGGTTGTGAATCACCAATGCAGAAGATTCAATATCAGGTTTATTAGCCTTGCTGATCCTGTAAGCAGTATCTGCAAGAAAGCGTACGGTATCGATAAAATTGTAAGCAGTATCCAGTACGAGGAGGTGTGCCGCGTCATCACCAAGTATATAAAGCCGCTGGTTATGGTATTCAATGGCGGAAGCTGAGGGGAAATCGGTAAGGGTAGTATGCCTGAGAAGTTTTAGCTGCGGTTCTTTAGATCTTCCGCAACTAGCGGTCAAAATCATTAGGCCAGCCAGCAGAACGCAGGTTGCCGATCTTTTCCTGTACTTCATTGTTGAGTTGTTTCTTGTATGCTGCAATTTTCTGACCAGTGCCCGCGTCGAAAGCGCCTATGATTTCAGCTGCAAGGATCCCGGCATTGCGGGCTGCATTAAGTGCTACCGTAGCCACAGGAACTCCATTGGGCATTTGCAGGATGGAAAGAACAGAATCCCAGCCATCAATGGAATTGCTTGATTTGATGGGAACACCAATCACGGGCAGGGTAGTAAGGGAGGCCACCATGCCTGGCAGGTGTGCTGCGCCGCCTGCACCTGCAATGATCACT
>CBDUBK010000319.1:0-3839 GCA_965365375.1 uncultured bacterium
CAGGGGCCCGATATCTATTCTTTCGAAGGTGCGGCGTTTGAAATCATAGCGGCTGCCTTCATTTCCATGTTCGTAGCTGAGGTCCTGGAGGTCGCACTCTCCGGCCTGGTCGCAAACAGGGCAGTCGAGCGGGTGGTTGATGAGTAAAAATTCAACCACTCCTTTCCTTGCTTCCAGTACCGCGGGATTGGTGATGTTCTCAACGATCATTCCATCCATCACCGCGGTGCGGCAGCTGGCTACCAGCTTGGGCATGGGGCGCGGGTTGGCGGTTGATCCGGCAGCTACACGTACGAGGCAGGTACGGCAATATCCGCCGGTGTTTTTCAGCTTGCTGTAGTAACACATCGCCGGTGGCACAATGTCACCACCAATCTTACGTGCTGCCTGTAATATTGTTGTACCAGGCTCCACCTCTATTGAGATATTATCTATAGTTACTTTTAGAAACTTTTGCTGTTCGGACATCTTTGCGATCCTTTGCGCTGAACTTTGCGTTCTTTGCGGTTATAAATTATTTACGATTCTTTTGATTCCCTCTTTTATTTTCAAAACATTGAAATTCATTAGCAACCCTAACTTAACATCTGACAATTTCAAATAAGTTAGAACCTGTGCCAGGTGAATATCATTCAACCCTTCTACTGCCTTTATTTCAATTATCAATTTGTCTTCAATCAAAATATCACACCTAAATCCACATTCCAGTTTTATTCCTTCGAATACAAGGGGAATGGGTTTTTGTCGCTCTATTTTAAGTCCCCATTTTATCAGTCTATAACTCAAACACTCTTCATAAACTGATTCCAACAATCCGGGACCCAGTTTTTTGTGGACTACAAGTGCTTCTCCGATTACGATTCTTGATAGCTCATTCTCGGTCATAATGTTTTTTAACCGCAAAGAGCGCGAAGAACCGCGAAGAAGCGCAAAGTAAAAGAACTAAGAACCCGGGTGATTTAAACATTTTAAAACGCTTTTTTTCTTTTGCGTCTTTGCGTGAAACTACCCCACTGCTATATTCAATGGATCAGCGTAATGCGCCAATCCAAAATTCCTCGTCTGTGCCTCCGCCGGATTTTGAACATGCCATTCAAATTCATCACGGAAGTGGCGGATCGCTGCAGCAACAGGCCATGCAGCCGCGTCACCCAGGGGACAGATGGTATTTCCTTCAATCTTGCTCTGGATATCCCATAACAAATCAATATCACTCATCTTTCCTTTACCGTATTCAATATTGTGCAGGATCTTTTCCATCCAGCCCGTGCCTTCCCTGCAGGGTGAACACTGCCCGCAGCTTTCATGACGGTAGAACCTGGCCAGACTTAAAGTATGCCTCACCACGCACTGTTCTTCATCAAGCACAATAAACCCGCCTGATCCCATCATGGTACCAGTCTGGAATCCACCATCAGCAAGACTTTCATAAGTCATCATTCTTTTTTCACCTTTTGCTGTTGTGAGCAAAAGATTGGCAGGAACGATAGGAACAGATGATCCGCCCGGGATACAGGCCTTTAATTTTTTCCCATTCGCCATACCGCCGCAGTATTCATCACTATATAAAAACTCTTCAACAGAAATAGTCATGTCAATCTCGTACACACCAGGCTTCCTGATATTACCGCAGGCGGAAATGAGTTTGGTACCAGTTGATTTGCCTATACCAATCTTGGCATATTCCTCGCCACCGATATTGATAATTGGAACAACAGCTGCAAGCGTTTCAACATTATTGACCACAGTTGGACAATCATACAAACCTTTTACAGCAGGGAATGGAGGTTTAATACGGGGATTGCCACGCTTGCCTTCCAGGGATTCGAGCAGGGCGGTTTCTTCACCGCAGATATATGCACCCGCGCCGCGGTGTACATAGATCTCAAGATCAAAACCACTGCTTAAAATATTTTTTCCAAGCCAGCCTGCCTGTTTCGCTTCGGCAATGGCCTGCTCCAGAATATCAGGGATCCAGGCATACTCACCACGGATATAAATATAACAGGTGTTGGCACCAAGCGCGTAAGAAGAAATGATGAGACCTTCGATAAAAAGGTGCGGAAGAAACTCCATCAGGTAACGATCTTTGAAAGTGCCGGGCTCCGATTCATCCGCATTGCATACCAGGTAACGGGGCACACCTTCAGGTTTGGCAAGGAAACTCCATTTCATTCCTGTTGGAAAACCAGCACCGCCCCTGCCGCGCAAACCACTCTTTTTTACTTCCTCGATAATATCAGCAGGACCCATCCTGAAAGCTTTCTCCATAGCAGCATAGCCACCATTCTTCCTGTACACATCATAATTCCTGATGCCTTCAATATGCGCCTGTTCCAGTAATAATTTTCTACCCATGATAATTCAAAATTCAAAAGTAAAAAGTAAAAACGCGGATCGTTTCTGAATACTGTTACTGTTTCTACTCTTGACTTTTAACTTTTAACTTTTGACTTGTTTATATTTTCGTTGCCTGCCTTGCAAACAACTGCCATCCTTTATTTGTTTTAACCCAGACCTGCAGTACATGAAGTTCCAGTTCACCATTCTTACCGTCTACCTTGTAACTGATCTTCGAAGTACTTCTCACACTCGCCCAGTCCTTTAATGCCTGCCACTGGTAGTCGCTGCTTTCTATTTTCACGTAAGTCAGCTTACCGTTGAACAGGTCACTGATCACTTCCTGTTTATTTTCCACCCAGCCATTGGAATGACCATAACTGAGTTTGGGATGTAATAATTTTTTCAGGGTCACCGAATCTTTCTTCACCAGGGCCACTTCAAGTTTCGATACCGCATCCTTTAAAAAACCGGTCTGTCCGAAAGCCAGCACTGTAACAAACAACAACAATAACAGCGATACAGTTTTTTTCATGTCCCGGTATACATTTAAGGCACTCTTACTGCCTGCCTTGATAACAGTTTCCAGTTCTTCTTGTCTTTGGCCCAAACCAGTACGATATGCAACCTGAGAGCTGAAGAACTGCCATCAGCTTTTTTTTCCGTTGCCGTCAACAGGTACCTGGTAACTGCTGTCTTATTTTTCACCCAGGCTGCTTCTCCCGCGAGCTGCACATTTTCATATACCGAAGTATTATGAATGATGTTGTGCAGGGCATCTTTCCTGTTCTCAACCTTACCGCTGGAATGACCATAGGTGAGCTGATCGAGGAAAATCCCTGAAAGAAAAGAACTGTCCTTCTTCACAAATACGGCTTCGTTCAACTGTCTTGCCTGCGCCATTACAGCGGATCTGTTTTCCTGTGCGGACAGGAATAAACCAAATAACAGGCAGCAACAAACGAAGATCCCTTTCATATTAATTATTGGCCGCAGCCGTTTTCCTGCACTCGTCCACGATGCTGTCCACTTTTTCCTTTGTCAGGTGTTCCTTATAAAATTTTCCCAGCTGCATCATCGGCGCATAACCGCAGGCACCCAGGCATTCCACGGTTTTTAATGTGAATAACCCGTCGGTGGTTGTTTCACCCACCCCTATGTTCAGCTTCTGTTTGATATAATCAATAATACCATCGCTGCCATTGATCATGCATGGACCTGTCTGGCAAACCTCGAATACATACCTGCCCACCGGCTTGAGGTTGTACATGCTGTAGAATGTAGCGACCTCGTACACTTCAATCGGTTTGATCTGCAAAAGAGTTGCTACGTAATCCATGGCTTCCACACTCAGCCAGCCATTGTTTTCTTCCTGCGCCAGGTGCAGTAAAGGCAACAGTGCACTCTTCTGCTTACCCTGGGGGTAACGGGCAATGATCTCCTATGCTTTGGATAATTTTTGTTCTGAAAATTTCATAATTAAGTCAAAATTCAAAAGT
>CBDUBK010000320.1:0-3837 GCA_965365375.1 uncultured bacterium
GATACCTTTTACGATATCGGCTACATACGTATAATCTCGGCTCGTGGAACCATCACCATACAAAGGGATAGGTTGTTCCTTCAGGATCGATTTTACGAATTTATGAATGGCAAGGTCTGGTCTTTGCGCCGGTCCGTAGACTGTAAAAAATCGCAGCGCGATAAACCTGATGCCATGCAGATGACTGAATACATGACCGGCACCTTCACCTGAAAGTTTGGTCATGGCATAAGGACTGATCGGCTGTAATTGTTCCTCTTCTTTCCAGGGCAGGTTTTTATTAACGCCATAGACACTGCTGGATGAAGCAAATACAAATTGAGGCACACCGGTATCCTTGGCAAAATCCAGAAGCATCTGCGTTCCCAGTACATTGGTACGCTGGTAAGCAAGAGGATTGGTGATACTGGGCCTTACACCAGCCCGGGCAGCAAGATGTATGATCACATCTACTTTTTGAGGCAGGATCATCTGCAGTTCAGCAGAACTGAGGTCTTCAAGGTCACGGTCAATGAGCATGATGCTCTGGTGCTTTTCATAACCTTCCGTGTTGATCAGTTTTACCTGTCTCGGGTAAAAAGGATCAAAATTATCAATGATGGTAATCCTCAGGTCCTTGTCCTCTACCAATGTATTCACCAGGTGACTCCCGATAAACCCCGCTCCTCCCGTAACCAAATAATGTTTTTTATACTGGCTCATGCCCTGCCTTTTATCTTTGTGCCTTTAAAGATTTTAATGTTGCAAAGTACAGAATATCGGAATTACAGAACGGCGGTTATTTTCAGCCTGGTACTTGCCCTTCTTGTGGCGGTTTATATTTTTTATTTCGGCAAGGAAGATTCATTCCTGCACATCAATAAATACAACCATCCCTTTCTTGACCAGTTGTTCCAGTACTGGACCTACCTGGGTGACGGATTGATATGGATTCCCTTATTTATATATGTACTCCTTTTCAAAAGAAAATTTTTCGTAGCGATACTTGCTTCGCTGATCATCTGCACTTTCATTACTCATTTCCTGAAGCGCGTCGTATTTGCGGATGAACTCCGGCCTGTACTGGCACTTGGTGCGGAAAAGATCCGGGTCATTGAAGGATTTAAACCACATACCAATAACAGTTTCCCTTCAGGTCATACCAGTACTGCGTTTACACTGGCATTATTGCTCTCCTACCTGGCAAAGAACAGGTTCTGGGTTTTCTTTTTTCCAATCGTTGCTTTTTTTGTGGGGTACTCAAGGGTTTACCTGGCGCAGCATTTTGTGACAGATGTATTCGCTGGTATGCTGATCGGAATGATATCTTCCTATTTATCCCTGCTGGTGTATAGAAAGTTCAGGGAGAGACAGGAAAGGGCAAAAAAAAGAAATGCAGTAATTGAAAATGATCCCAATATTTTTTCGCCGGGAAGGCGGGAAGACGGTAAGTAGCGTACGATAGAACAGGCTGTATTTTTCTAACCCAACAAATTAATACCTAAGCATATTCTTAGAATATTCAGCGTTATGTAAACTACTTACCGTCTTCCCGCCTTCCCGGCTATCCCTTTAAATGCAACTTCATTTACCCTGTTCACTCACCTCAGGCAACGCCAGCAAAGGAATTTTGATATTACCCGATAATTTATAAGTCAGATTGGGTTGTAATAATTTTTCCAAAAAGGTTTTCTCTCTCGTAAACAACAACAGCACAGCATCTTTCATTTTACCAGTATAATTCAGTATATCTTCCGCCAGAGTTGTCTCGATAGGATTCAGCATCAACTTCACCGGCACATTTCTGATGGCCTTCACATCAGCCAGTTTACCCACAGATTCCCTGCTGATCGTGAATTCAACAGCTTCGACGGGACAATTAAAAAATTTACCCCAGCTTTTGATCACCGCTGCGAGATCACTCACTCTTTTCAATTGAACAGCAGCTTTACATTGATTGATGGTCACAGGTTTCCAGTCATGCGGGATTACCAGTACAGGAAAAATAGAATGGTTGACCATAACCGCGGTATTACTTCCAAACACCTTGTCATACAGGCCAGTGCTGCCATGTGTGCCCATCACCAGGAGTTTGGCTTTCGACTGGATCATCCGGGCGATCAATCCACCTGAAATGGTTGCAGATTCTTTCACAAGTACCGAGATCCTGTTGCTGCCCGCAACCCCCATTTTCTCCCTTCTTTTCTGTATCAGCTCCCTGATCTTTTCTTCTAACAGGACTGAAGACCTGCCATCATACTTCCAGGATGCCGGATATTGCTTTTTCACACCATCATTGGTGATGTGGATCACTTCAATACTTTTCTGGTTTGATGCACCCAGTAATAGAGCCTGGTCCAACGCAAGTGTTGCGTTTTTGGAAAAATCAAAGGGAATTAAAATTGCTGCCATTTCTATGAGTTTAAGCCGGCCATCTGCCGTTTCAAAATTACACCCCTCCTGACGGGTTCTTTAAAATTATTTAACAAAATCCCCCGCTTTACCTGCGGGTAATCAAGTTTTGGGGTGACCTGCGTCATTTAAGCACATTAAAAAGAAATGCAATTTTAAATTCAAACACCCACCGGATGAAAAACATATTGGTACCAACGGATTTTTCTTTATTTGCCCGGGAGGCATTGAATTATGCCGTGCAGCTGTCTAAATGGAACGGGGCAAAGATCACGCTGGTGCATGTGTATGATTTCCTGAGCTATCATTTCCATGACCGACTGCGCACGCTCATTGTTGAACATAATGAAAAAACCCGTCTTGAACTTTCCAAAAGGCTGCAAACAGCAAAAGACCAGGTCTTTATGGAAGAGGGGATCACAATCAACACTAAACTTTATAATGGCCCGGTCATTTCCGGTATAGCTGATGCTGCAGAAGAAGCGGAATCTGACCTTATCATCATGGGTACTCTTGGTGTATCAGGACTTAGGGAAAAACTCATGGGCAGTAAAACGCTGGCGCTTTTAAGAAAAAGTAAACTGCCTGTACTGGTCATTCCACCTGGCTATTCCTGGCAGCCACCCCGCCTGGTGACTATTGCACTTAAAAATGAAGTGGATGTAAATCTCCTGGACCCGGCCTTCGAAATTGCTGATGTTTTTTCCTCCAGTGTTAATGCGGTGATGTTCCAGCCGGAAGAAGAAGATGCTTTTGAAGTGATCACAGAAACGAGGACGGGACATGCACTGCTGGAGAAAATGAAAAAGCAATACCGCCGCGATATGGAACTGGTACTGCTTCCTTCAGATAATTTTATCCGCAATTCTTCTGAATACATCAGGAAGGAAGAAGTAGATCTTTTTGTAATGATCATGCGCCACGACAGCTGGATGAATTATTTCCTTGGAAACAGCATGACACAAAAAATGGCAGCGCATCCGATCGTTCCCATACTTGCACTAAGTGCAGTGGAATAAATGGGATCAGTTTGTTATTTCACCAGGCAGTGGCCTCAGATGTAAAGCGCAGTATATCAGTGCTGCCCCGGCAAGAAATATTACCAGGTGCAGGATATGGAATGAAACCACCATGGTGAGCTGAACCAGGATCCATGAAACATAAATGATACCCTGCAATAAAATCCAGAATGCAAAGCCCTGCACTTTCTTCCATGCCACCCACAATACAATGATGCTACACAAACCATTGACAATAAAAAGTGTAATCCCAGGTACGAGGTAATCTTCAAAAATCGCTGAAGGCTTGAGATAACCAGGGCCAATACCGAGGCCATTCCCCGTGGGATCCTGCATAAAACCATAACCAGCTGCAAGTGCGTTCAGGCCGACGATGAAAAGGATGAGCATTGCAATTACCCGGTATCTGTTTTGTACCGGGGTGAGA
>CBDUBK010000321.1:0-3808 GCA_965365375.1 uncultured bacterium
AACGTGATTTGCAGAAAAAATCCAAATCCCTGTAACCTTTCTGTTGCTGCCGCGGGTGTGTACAGGATCAGCATTGATATCAGCACTATGAAGTACGATATCAGGGAAGGCCGCATGGGCTTTGTTGGTGGCGCTGTTGGTGCAGGATGGACACCTCCAAACGTATTCCCTAACTATGCGCTTGGGTATGCTGCTCCGAATTTATTTGTCGGCCTTACAGATTTCACTGTTGATGGCTGGAAATTGATTGACCATAACGACTGGAACGATGGTTCATTCACTGTAACCAACGCAAGAAGTTATGGTGCAAGTGGCGGAAGCGGAACCTCCCTCCAGGTTAACGGCGATAACATGCCAAACCCTCCATCAGCCGGCAGGTACCGTGTGATCTGGGATGGCCGCGACAGGGATAATGTGAAATATGAAATGAGTCCTGCTACTGAAATGCGTGTAGTTGGAGATGGTATTACAGGTGTTGCCGCTTGGAACCCTGGTGTTTCTCCGCAGATGACTTATTCAGGTAACGGTATCTGGACCATCACACTTGCTCTCGAGGCTAACAAGGATATTAAATTCCTGGCAGGCAATGACTGGGGTGCATTTGATTATGAAGATGCAGGACCTGGTACTGGTGCTGGCGTTCGTAAACTGAAATGGGAAGGTGGAGATAATTTCAAAACTCCTGGAACAGCAGGTACGTATACCATTACGCTCAATGAAAAAACTCAGACGGTTACCATCAACTGATCTGTCAACTTAAATACAAAAGGTCATCCATTTCGGATGGCCTTTTTTTATGATGATAATTTTTTGATTGGTTAGCTTTACAGGAAGAGAAATTCCCCCTGAATTATGAATGTCTGCCTGATGAAAAATATTCTTTTTTTACTGCTGTTCTGCCTTGCGGTAGTTTCCTGTGAGAAAAAAAATCCCACACCACCGCTTCCGCCCGCATCTAATCTTGCAAAAGGTGCTGACGTAAGCTGGATCACAGAAATGGAAGCTGCCGGAAGAAAATTTTACAGTGCTGGTGGTACAGAAACTGAGATCATTGCGCTGCTGAAAAGCCTCGGTATGAATACGATCAGGCTGCGGGTTTGGGTAAACCCTGCGAATGGTTATAATAATACCGCTGACGTAGTAGCCAAGGCTGTAAGGGCTAAGAACCAGGGCATGCGCATCATGATCAATTTTCATTACAGTGATACCTGGGCTGACCCCGGGCACCAGACCAAGCCCGCAGCCTGGGCGGGACAGGATCTTGCCGGGTTAAAAACTTCAGTTGCCACCCATACGACAGAAGTATTGAATGCACTTAAGGCAGCAGGTGTAACACCGGAATGGGTACAGGTGGGAAATGAAACCAATGATGGCATGTTATGGCCGGAAGGAAAAGCTTCCACCAATATGAACAATTTCGCTCAGCTGGTAAACGCCGGATATGATGCGGTGAAAACTGTATTTCCCAATGCCAAAGTGATTGTGCATGTTTCTAACGGTTGGGATAATGCGCTTTTCAGGTGGTTGTTTGACGGACTGAAAAATAACGGTGGCAGGTTTGATGTGATCGGCATGTCGCTTTACCCCACACCAGGCAATTTTGCGATGATGAATACCAATTGCCTCACCAATATGAATGACATGGTTGCCAGGCATAACAAGGAAGTTTTCGTGGTGGAGGTAGGTATGAGCTGGGACCAGGCGGCCACCAGCCGTTTGTTTATTTCTGACCTGCTGTCCAAAGTAAAAAATGTTACAGCTGGCAAGGGCCTTGGTGTTTTATACTGGGAGCCCCAGGCTTATAATAACTGGCAGGGATATACCCTTGGTGCTTTTGATAATTCAGGAAGGCCAACAATTGCACTCAATGCATTCAACCAATGACGATGAAATTTACCGGTGTTTTATTTGCTTCCTTATTCTCCCTTGCCATTGCAGCACAAAAAAAATCTGACCCGGTATATGTAGACGCGCAGGGGGTGATGCGCTGGACAAAAGATAAAAAAGAAGCTGCTTTTTTTGGAGTGAACTACACTGTTCCATTTGCATATGGTTTCCGTTCACATAAGGCTTTGGGAATTGATATAGAAAAAGCCATTGATGCGGATGTACACCATATGGCAAGGCTTGGACTCGATGCATTCCGGGTGCATGTGTGGGATGTAGATATCACCGATTCACTGGGTAATCTTTTGAAGAATGAACACCTTAAGTTGTTTGATTATTTAATCATGCGGCTGAAGGAAAAACAAATAAAAATTTTAATCACGCCTATCGCTTTCTGGGGAAATGGTTATCCTGAACCTGATGTAAAAACAAATGGGTTCTCCTACGTTTATGGCAAAGGACCATCAGTAGTGAAAGAAGAAGCCTTCAGGGCACAGGAAAATTATCTCAAACAATTTTTCAACCATGTCAATCCATACACAAAGCTTGCTTATAAGGATGACCCGGATGTGATAGCCATGGAGATCAATAATGAACCGCATCACAGTGGTGCGAAAACACGTACTACAGAATATGTGAACAGGATGACCACAGCCGTGAAAAGCACGGGATGGACCAAACCTGTTTTTTACAATATCAGTGAATCACCCCGCTATGCTGATGCGGTGGTGAAAGCAAAAGTGGATGGACATAGTTTTCAATGGTACCCCACAGGATTGGTTGCCAACCATGAACGTAAAGGAAATTACCTGCCAAACGTGGCCAATTATTTCATCCCGTTTGGTGATACCATCCCGGCTTTCAAAAAAAGAGCGCTGATGGTCTATGAATTTGATGCGGGTGATGTAATGCAACCCATCATGTATCCTGCAATGGCGAGAAGTTACCGGGCTGCAGGTTTCCAGTGGGCCACACAGTTTGCATATGATCCATTATACACTGCGTATGGAAATACAGAATACCAGACCCATTATCTCAACCTTATTTATACTCCGGCAAAATCAATCAGTTTAATGATCGCGTCGGAAGTGTTTCACCAGCTTCCACTCAGGAAAAATTACGGTGGTTACCCGGCAGATACTTTGTTTGATGTGTTCAGATTGAGTTATGAGCAACAACTGGCTGAGATGAACAGTCCTGACAAATTTTATTACACGGGGAATACCCAAACAAAACCTGCTGATGTTTCACAGTTAAAACATATTGCAGGTACTGGTAGTTCACCCATTGTGAACTATGAAGGAACCGGTGCATATTTTCTTGATAAGAGATCGGATGGACAATGGAGACTTGAAGTAATGCCGGATGCCATTGCAGTTGAAGATCCATTTGAACAGGCCTCGCCTTCCAAACATGTTGTAAGGATCTTTCACAGGGCCAATAAAATGCAAATCAACCTTCCGGATCTGGGCAAGCAGTTTTCTGTGAGGCCAGTGAATGAAGGAAACCAGTCAAAAGTTCCTGTAAACGAAAATGTATTTTCTGTTGTACCGGGTGTTTACCTGCTGGCATCGGGAAATATTGATGGACGCATACAGGTGCCGGAAGAATGGAAAAAATATTATGCACCTGCAGCAGACAGTATTGAAACTGTTGTTGTACATCATCCCCTAAAAACGGTAACGGCAAAAAAATCTTTTTTTATCCAGGCTATGGCTGCAGGAATTGCGGATGGTGATCTAGTGCAGGTTGAGTTAAGAAATTCTTTGGGGCAATGGAAGACGGCTGATCTGCAATTGATACAAGGATATCATTACCAGGCGGAAGTGCCGGCTGACATGGTGCAGGCAGGGATCCTTAATTACCGGATCATTGTTCGTAAAGCGGGTGGACGTGCCTGGCGCTTTCCCGGTAATTATAA
>CBDUBK010000322.1:0-3806 GCA_965365375.1 uncultured bacterium
GTTTACATGAAGGTCAGGAAGGAAGTGCAGGCTGTAATCCAGTGCCAGGTTACCAATGAAACGGTTGGCATTGGAGCGGTCCTCACGCTGGTTCAGTAATCCCAGGGGATTTCTTGGAGCCAGGTTGTTGATCTGCGTTCCGTTCATCCACTCGTAGTAACCGCCAAACTCCGGCTTGCCCGACATGATAGGTTGTGTGGGATCAAATGCAAAAGCTGCATAGATCGCACCCTGGTCTGCAAACTGGTTTTTTGAATGCGCATAACGTGCATTGGCATTTACCGAAAGATGGTTATTGAATAATTTGGGGGAAAGGTTCAAACCAACTGATGTACGCTGCAGGTTGCTTCCTTTGAGGATACCATCCTGGTTGAGATAACCAAGGTTGATGCGGTAAGGAAGCCCGCTTAATCCACCACTCAGTGAAATATTATTATCAGTAGAAAAAGCTGACCTGTAAATCTGTTCCTGCCAGTCGGTGTTGGCTGTTCCGAGTAAACCGATCTCGGTAGCGTTTCCACGTGATGTGACTAATGAACGGAATTCTTCAGCACCCAGTACATCCAGTGTACCTGTCTGACGCGAAATGGAATTCAGCGTGCTGAAATTGATCCGCAGTTTACCGCTGCTTCCTTTTTTGGTAGTGATAAGGATTACACCGTTGGCTGCCCTGTTACCATATATAGCTGCAGCAGACGCGTCTTTCAAAACCGTCATGCTCTCGATATCATTCGGGTTGATCATGCTCAGCGGGCTCGCGGCACCACTGATACCACCATTGTCAAGAGGCACACCATCCACAACGATCAATGGATCATTGCTGGCATTCAGTGAAGTACCGCCGCGGATGCGGATGCGGCTTCCTGATCCGGGCATACCGTTGTTGGGAGTGATCTGAACACCGGCCACCTTACCGGCGATCAGCTGTTCAGGCGTGGTGATGGGACCTTTCACGAAATCTTTAGAGGTCACATTTACAACCGACCCTGTAAGATCTTTTTTCCTTGTAGTACCATAACCAATCACAACGATCTCGTTGAGGTTTCCGGCAGTTGCTGTCATGGTGATATTTACCGAGTTGCCGCTGATGGCAGCTTCCTGGTAACCATAACCTACAGAACTGAATACAAGTGTGGTGGCATTGGCTGGAACTGAAAGGGAAAAGGATCCGGTTTCAGTAGTGGTGGTTCCAATGTTTGGTTGTCCTTTTACTGCAACAGATACACCGGAAATGCCAGCGCCTGTTGAATCAGTAACGGTTCCTGTTATGACTTTATCCTGCGCAGCAGCGCTGAATGATAAAAACATAAGTACACCGATTGTGCAGAGCAATTTTCTCAGATTCATAAGCAATCAAATGTTTATTTTATAACTAGAGGAGCAGTATAATGTGTATTACGGACACAATTATAAAGATATTTTAACTTTTTAAAAAATTTCCATGTCTTTTTTCGGTCAATTGACCAGGATCATACCGCCAGTTTATGGGTACTCCTCCCGCTGTTTTTAAGCTGGGATTTGAGTTTGTACAATTTTCCAGGCCTGTGTGGTACGTCTTCTTCCATTTCATTCAGGTCTACCAGCCAGTTTTTGAGGGTGATACGTTTCCTGAAATTGCGCCTGTCCAGCTCCGTTCCCAGGATGGCTTCGTAGAGATCCTGTAATTCCCTCAATGAGAATTTTTCAGGAAGCAGGTTAAAGATCACAGGATATTCCAGGATCTTTTCCCTCAGCCTTTGGAGGCAGGTTTCCAGGATCAGTTTATGGTCGAAGGCCAGTTTATGAATATCATCCACCGGGTGCCAGTGCAGTTCATTGTCGGTGAGCTGCAGTTTATGGCTGCGCGTATTTACCAGTGAATAATAAGCCGTGGTGATCACACGTCCGGAAGGGTGACGGCCAATGTTTCCGAAGGTTTGTACCTGTTCGAGGTAAACATCGTGGAGACCTGTCCTGTCCTGCAATACCCGGTAAGGCGCGTCTTCCAGGTCCTCATCCGGACGAAGAAGATCACCCAGGAGTGAATACAAACCTTCGAATTCCCGGAGATCGGACTTGATGAGCAGGACCTTTAATTTTTTATCATCATAACCGAAGATGACACAGTCAACCGACACCGCGATGTTGAAATATTCGAGGTGGCTGCTTTTCTCAATGGCTGCTGTTTTGAGTTGAACCAGTTTCTGCATAAGCGTTTATTGAATGGTGACCTGGATCGTTTTGGTATGGGTTCCGCTTTTCAGCTGCAAATAATATTGTCCTCTGGATAATTGATTCTGAATCGTGATCCTGTGTGTGCCTTTGATCATAAACTTATCGTGCAACGTGGTCACATGCTGGCCCAGCACATTGTACAGGTCAATCGTTACCTTATCACTCTGCGGCAGCTTGACCTCAACTGAATAGGCATCCCCTGCAACAGGATTAGGAAAAGCTTTTGCTTCCAGTGTAAGGCCATTCCATGGCAGGTTACTTACCGGTGTTACGGTAATATTATTGACGTTACGGTTCACAAATACCCTGTATTCACCCGGCAGAAGACTGATGGTTTGTATACCACCCGTAGCAGTGAAAGTAGTATTCTGCAACAGGTCATACCAGGTACCCTGTACCGGGAAGGTAACACTGCCTGACTGGGCGTTCAGTCCAAAATTGCCAATGACAACAAGCTGCGAAGTATCACCTGAATTGATCCGCATCCATTTGATGGAGTTGTTCAAACTGCGGTCAACCGTTCCCGTTAGAAAGGCATTTTTATAGGAAGGATGCTGTCTTAATGCCAATAGCTGGCTGTAGAGGTTGTACACATTTTTGCGGCGTGCATCATTCAGGTAATCCCAGCGGATTGGTTTTGGATCAAGCCGGCAATCATTATTGATGGTGCCATTAGTACAATAGTTAATGGAATAATCATAACCCAGTTCTCCAAACTGCCAGATCATTTTTGGACCGGGAATAGTGAGAAAGAAAGCTGCAGCCAGTTGCATCCGTTTCAAAGCTGTTGCTGTGTCCTTGATATTATAGCTGCCGAAAGAATTTCCGAAATTGATATTCCGGTAAACAATCCTTTCCTCATCATGACTTTCCATGTAGGCAACAAGGTGTGGCTGTGTCCAGCCACGAACACTATGAATGGCATTTGAAAAATCCCAGTCAGTTGTATGTCCCATTGCAGCCTGGGAATACTGGTGGTTCAGGTGACCCCAGAGCATCATTCCATAATTGGATAATTCAACTTCTTCATTATTCGCTGCGAAATGTTCCAGGATCACATAAGATCCGGGTGCTTTTAATTGCGTGGTATCATAATACCCCTTCCACAAGGTTACTCTTGAAGCATCGTAGTTACCCCAGGCGCCTACGTCACAATTCGCTCCATTATTATCGCAGGTCTGGTTTTGCGTAAATCCTTTGGAAAGGTCAAAACGGAATCCATCGATCTTGTATTTCTGCAGCCAGTGTTCCACTACCCTGCTGGTGAAATAGCGGGTATGTTCCGTACTGTGGTTGAAATCATAACCCACATTAAAAGCATGTTTGGCAACAGGGTTGTACCAGGGACTGTTGGCAGCAGGCCTGTTATTGACATCATCCCAGTACAGTTGCACCATGGGAGATTGCCCGAAGGAATGATTGAGTGCAATATCAAGTATCACTGCAATGCCTTTTGCATGACACGAATCGATGAAGGTTTTAAGGGCATTCTCGGTTCCATAATATTTGTCGGGCGCAAAATAAAAGCTTGGGTTATAACCCCAGCTTACATTCCCTTCAAATTCATTGATAGGCATCAGTTCAATTGCAGT
>CBDUBK010000323.1:0-3798 GCA_965365375.1 uncultured bacterium
GCAATGGATATTCGGTCACCCTTAAACAAGACATGCAGGGAAAAGACAGGATGGTAAGAGTGGAAAGAAACCCAACTGAATAAAAGAATCTTATTTCACGTTTGCCCCAACTTTTACATTGTACTTTTTTGCTGCGCTCATGATCCTTACGATCTCTCCCCAGTACGCAGCTGTATCCGCATTAATGATCACGGATGGTGTATCAATATACTGGCGTGCTCTTTCGATCTCGTGTTTTAAAAGCGTATCCAGTGCGTTATAATCCACAGGTGTGGTGCCCAGGAAATACTGGTGTTCCTTATTGACGGAGATAACAATATTCTGTTTGGTCTTGAGATCCCTTGCTCCACGGGGATTATTTACCTTCATGATATTTGGATTGGCAAGTGTGGCCGCGATCAGGAAGAACAACAGGAGAATGAACAGGATATCATTCAACGGTCCTGTATGGATCTCGGTATGCGCTCTTAATTTTCTACGGATGTTCATGAATCTGTCTGATTAATGGTTCTTACTTACCTGGTTGGTTCCTGTAAAATATCGATAAATTCCGCACTGGATGCTTCCATCTTGTACGCCGTTTTATCTACCTGGGTCGTCAGGAAGTTATGTGCCACATAAGCGAGCAAACCAATGATAAGACCAGCTGCCGAAGTGATCATTTTTGTATAGATACCGTTGGCCATGGTCTGGATATTAAAATCATTACCTGCTGCCAGGCTGTAAAACAACTGGAACATACCAATGATGGTACCAAGGAAACCAAACATCGGGGCGATACCGGCGATCAGCGAAAGGATGGAAAGGTTTCTTTCCATATTGTACAGTTCCAGTTTACCCACATTCTCCATGCTCTTTTCAATATTGTCAATGGGTTTGCCAATACGCTGGATGCCCTTGTCAATGATACGTGCCACCGGGTTATTGGTATTCTTGGCAAAACTCCTGGCGGCACCTACATTCCCGCTCATGATATGGTCGCGGATGATGTTCATGAAATTTCCCTCGATATTGGAAGCTTTCCTGATGGCGATCCACCTTTCGAAAAAAACGAAAATCGTTGCTACAAAAAGTATGGCCAGCGGGATCATGATCCAGCCGCCCAGGGTTAATAATTCTATGAGGCTGATCTCACCGTCCTTATTGGAATCTGTAACTGAAGAAACTGCATTCGTTGTATCTGTAACTGCTTGTAAGAGGTCAATCATAAACGGTTTGTCTTTTACCCGGTAAATGTAAATGAATGTGATGAATAACGTTACGCCTTCGTTTATATTTTACCGTAGCCCCCTGCACCAATGAAAAATGCCGTTTTTGATAACGGCATTTTTCTATTTTAACGTATTGTCAACAGCTTAACGGCGGCCTGTCTTGTACTCTTCCTCTCCTATACCGGCCGGCTTGATCATGAGTGCCTGTATCTGCCTCATCGTATTTTCCATACCCTGCGAACTGCCATCAAGGAAGATGATATTTCCTTTACCATATTCAGCAAAATTCTTAATGGCTTCCGTCCACATACTGAAAAGGATCACATTTGTATCCAGATTTGCCTGCTTCATCTGTTCAGCGGCTTCGGTCATACCCTTGGCTACTTCCTGGCGGAACAATGCCACACCCTGGCCACGCAAACGGGCTGCTTCTCTTTCTGCTTCCGCCGCGATCTTGATGGCGTTACCTTCTGCTTCAGCGTTCTTGGTTTTGGTAATAAGGGTTGCCTGGCCTTCATTCTCGGCGGCTGCTTTCAGGTTGTTGGACGCAACCACCTTGCTCATGGAATCAAGGATGGCCTTATCAAAAGTGATATCATTGATCTGGAGATCGATCAGGTGATAACCCCATTCTTCGAGAGTATGGTCGATCTCAACTTTCACATACTCTACGATCTCCTTGCGAAGACCCAGCACTTCCGCCTGTTTCTTGGTAGCCACGAATGAACGGATATTTCCTTCGATGGTGCGGATCAGCGCCTGCATCAGGTCGCGGTCCGCGAAAAATTTGAATGCTACTTTTTTGATCGTTTCCTCATCCGCGTTCTGAACGGCATACAAAAGCATGCTCTTGAAATACACATTCGCCTGGTCCTGTGTTACGGCCTGGAATTCCAGTTCAACGGAACGGTTCTGGATGGAAACTTTTTTGAATAATTGCTCCAGTATCGGGATCTTGATGTTCAGTCCCGGGCGAACAATACGCCTGTACTTTCCGAACATGGTGATCACACCAACATATCCCTGGTTTACCGTGAACAGGCCGCTGAATATAATGATCATCAGGGCCAGCACCCACCAGTAACTACTGATAAAATCAACGATTGGGTTTGTATCTGTCTGCAAAAAAAACATGGAGTATAAATTTGGTTGCCGGCTAAAGATAAGTAAAGAGGTGATAATGACCTGTGATTTCAGGCTACTCCGCTGTTAAATCTATTCCCTCGTGTATAAATAAATTTCAACGCGCCGGTTTTTCTGCCGGCCGGGTGAAGTGCGGTTGTCTGCCACCGGTTTTTGACTGGCCCATCCTCTTGCAATTATAGCGGTACGTACAAAGGGCTGCAGGTAACGCCCTACTGATAACGCCCTGTTAACTGAAAGCACCTGGTTCAATTGAATGGTCCCGGTACTGTCTGTATGACCTTCCACCACTAGTGAGTCAATCTGAAGGGTTGAAAATTTTGCCGAGAAACTATCTAATACCCTGTGCGCATCTGCTCCCAGTTCGAAACTGTTTACGGCGAACAGTACATCCGGTATCACCAGTGTATCAATGCGGCTGATCACAGTCGGCTTTAATGGTGTAAGGGGTGGAGGTTCATTCCTGTAGCTGTATCTCCAGCGGTCGAGCACCTTATGCCTCGGGTTAAAATCATAAGCTTCCTCTTTTGCCAAAACTGCATTATCACAAATAAATTCTGATGCATCAGCGGCAAGCAGGCTTACTTCATCGAGGAAATAATAATAAGCCGTCCCCAGGTCAGGCTGGGCACGAAAGGAATATTCATTTTTCCTGAAATCCCCGATATTGATATACTGTTCTTCACCGCTGGCCTCATATCGGAGGTTGATCTTTTGCCAGCTGCCGGGCCTGAATTCTTCCATGCCATCCCTGATCCATAACTGGGGAATTTCTTTAATTCCTGCACGGCGCAATAAAATATCATCCCGGGAAAAATAAATTGCCAAACTGTCCAGAGTATGCTTTGAACGGATGTAAAAACTAAGCTGGTAAATCTTTCCTTTCCGTAAAGAACACAATAACCGGCTGCGGATCACACTGGCGGTATTAGGGCCACCGCTTTTGTGAGTATGCTGCAGCCCAATAAAATGCCGCCCCCTGAACGCATTAGCTTTATCATCAAAATAATAATCCGCCGTAAGTGAAGTGGAAATCCAACCTTCTGGTGCGCAATTCTTTTCATACTCGGAGCAGATATTCTCATCCTCGAAACCTTCATTCATCAACAGGTTTTGTGAAGAAGTGAAAAGAGGAAATAAAAACATAATAAAAAAGTAACGCATTCCTCTCATAACGTTCATACAGGTGGCTTGTTGTTTTGTGCCAGCCAAAGCTTTTACGAAGGTTATACTTTTTGATTTCAGGATTTTTCTTCCCAGATCCCGGCCAGGCGTACAATGGTTTCAACAGCCTTGTTCATATCCTGCACACTGATAAATTCCAGTTTGGAATGAATGGCCTGTTCTCCTGCAAAAAGATTGGGACAGGGCAGCCCCATGAAAGAAAGCCTGCTACCATCAGTACCTCCCCTGATACTTTCCATTTTCAGTTTGAGGCCACTCC
>CBDUBK010000324.1:0-3787 GCA_965365375.1 uncultured bacterium
GTGCGGATGTTGATGTTGGAAGTCTGGGAAACACCTTTGGTCTTGCCCAGGCTTGAATAAAGATTGCAATGCCCGGAAACGCCCCTGTACAATAAATAACCACCCAGCGCGGTTTTCAGAACACCGCCTACAGGATGCTTCAGGAGATTATTCAGACCTGAGGAAAGCAGGAAAGCGCCGATAGCTGCACTTGCGATCCTTTCTCCCTGTCCAACATTAATGACACCACTGCCGGACTGTGATTGAAATTCATTGTCCGCATGCCAGCTGCCATATTGATCATTTGCCATAAAAATTATTTTTCGGTGAGTGTATGAATTTGTTCACAGGCAATTTTGCAATTATTATGCCCTGAAACGATCCGGTGAGATCAGTTGATCGAAGTACGGCAATAAGAGCAGGGGCAATGGAAATAACCACCAATGGAATCCACTGGAAAACAGGAGAAAAGATTTTGAAGCTTGGACGGGTTGAATGAGTATTATTTTACCCAGGGAAGTCCATAGACCATAGACCATAGTCCATGGACAGGGTACTGGAATCGAAAATTGTTTTTTGATTCCAATAAACCAATACCGGGGATCGTGAATGTTCCATGGTCTATGGTCTATGGACCATGGTCTTCTCCTCCACTTCATGAACACGTCTTCCAGGATACACCTCCAGTGCTTTCTCCAAACAGTTCATTGCCTCATCAAGGTCTTTCAGGTTCAGGACATAGGCCAGCCTGACTTCATCCCGGCCCAGGCCCGGGCTTCCATAAAAACCTGTCGCAGGTGCCAGCATTACCGTTTTATTGTTGTGGGAAAAAGATTCAAGAAGCCACTGGCAGAAATGATCGGAATCTTCAACAGGTAATTTGGCCATGGCGTAAAAAGCTCCGCCGGGATTGGGACAAAAAACACCGGGCATGGCATTCAGTCTTTTTACCAGGAGATCACGGCGCGCCATGTATTCTGATTTTGGCTGGTCGAAATAAGATGCGGGCAGGTCAACAGCTGCCTCACCCATGATCTGCGCAAGGCCGGGAGGACTCAGGCGGGCCTGAGCAAATTTCATGGCAGCGTCATAAACTTTTTTATTCTTTGTTACAAAAGCCCCCAGCCTGGCACCACAGGCACTGTAGCGTTTACTGATGGTGTCCATCAGTACCACATGCTCATCCATATCCTTTAAATGCATGGCGCTGTAATACTCACCGGAATAGCAGAACTCACGGTAAGCCTCATCCGAAAAAAGATACAGGTTATGTTTGAGACAAATGGTTTTCAGTGCTTCCATTTCTTCAGGGCTATAGAGATAACCTGTAGGATTGTTGGGACTGCAAACCACGATAGCCCTGGTTCTTTCAGTGATCACTTTTTCAAAATCAGCAATTGGCGGCAGGGCAAAGCCGGTTTCGATATTCGAGGTAATAGGTACCACTTTCACGCCTGCGGCAACAGCAAAACCATTATAGTTCGCATAAAAAGGTTCAGGTATGATCACTTCATCGCCCGGGTTGAGGCAGGCGAAAAAACCAAACATGATGGCTTCTGATCCACCCGTTGTAATAATGATCTGGTCATGGCTTACATTAATGCCTACAGAAGCATAATATTTGACCAGTTTGCGGCGGTATGATTCATTACCCGCGCTATGACTGTATTCCAGCACCCTGATATCCGCATTTCGCACAGCATCCAATATGGCCGGAGGGGTTTCAATATCAGGCTGGCCGATATTAAGATGATAAACTTTCAAACCTTTCTTCTTGGCTGCTTCTGCAAATGGAACCAGTTTGCGGATAGGGGAAGGCGGCATCAGCCGGCCACGATCAGAGATGGTTAACATCCGGCAAAAATACTCCCCCCTTTTGAATGAGGGTACCAGTGGCAAAAAAAATCCCCCGGTTTCCGGGGGATCAAGTGGGTTATTTTGAAGTCTTTAGTGTTTTGAATCTTTTTTCGTCTTTTGCCAGTTTAGCGGTCCTGACTTTCTGCTCTTTTTTGTATTCTTCTGTTTTAGTATAGGTGTCAAATGAAGGAGCATCCACAACCTCTCCTGTGATCTTGATCACAAGTGGTTCCTGCACACCGGCCAGCTTCACAGATACATCTTTATCAAACTGTCCCATTGCTGCAGCATTATAACCTACTTTGATCAGGGTGCTGGAGCCTGGTGCAAATGGAAGTTTGGAATATTCAGGAGTGGTACAACCACAACCTGCCCATGCATTTTCAATTACCGCAGGTTTGTTGCTGGTATTGGTTACCGTAAAATAAACCACTACAGGAACACCAACTTTGATCTTACCGAAACTGTATTTCTCGGTATCAGGTTTCAGAACTTCACTTGCTTTTTGTTGAGCCATTGCGGAGAATCCGCTTACCAGTACAGCAGCCAGGATAAATAATCTTTTCATTTGCTTATTGAATTTGTTGTTTTAAAAATTGAACAGAGGGGTTGGCTGGCGCAGCACCAGCAGGAGCTTTCCATACCGTACCCTTTATCTTGATCTGTTTTGTTTGATTTCCGTTGTATGTAACCGTAATATATTTTTCAAAATACCCGTCACTTGCGGCATTATAACCTACTTTGATCTTATCTGAAGCCCCGGGAGCAATCGGTTCACGGCTCCATTCAGGAGTGGTGCATCCGCAGGTTGCTGTTACATTATCCAGTTTTAATGGTGTTTTGCCTTTATTCACAATTTCAAAAGAATAATAAACAGGCTTGTTCTGGGGGATTTTTCCAAAATCATATTCCGTCATGGTCAGTTCCAGTACATCAGAAGCCGGGGACTGTACAACGGGGAGGCTGGAATGTGCTGTTTGTGCCTGTACAGCCCCAAGGCTGGAAACACAAAGAAGCATAAAAATCATTCTTTTCATATATGAATCTTGGATTTCAAAAATAAGGCAAACAGACCGGAAACCATAGCAAAAGCACCCTGCCTTTTGGTTTTTTTAACGATAGCGCCTAAAGCCTATTTTTGCCTCATGGAAAATACTACGGAGGCCAGCCAGAACCTTGAAAAACTTTCCTTTGACCATTTCAGGCAGGAAGTATTGCAGGATTACCGCTGGGTATGCACCAGCCGGGAAGTGAGCCTCTTAGGCCGTAAGGAAGTGCTGACAGGCAAGGCCAAATTCGGCATTTTCGGTGATGGTAAAGAGGTGGCCCAGGTGGCTATGGCCAAGTTCTTCCAGCCGGGTGATTTCCGTTCGGGATATTACCGCGACCAGACCTTTATGTTCGCCACGGGTCTCGCTTCCGTCCGGCAGTTTTTTGCCCAGTTATATGCCGACCCTTCTCCGGAACGGGAACCCTTTAGTGCAGGCCGGCAGATGAATGCCCATTTTTCTTCACCCCTTGTAAATGAAGAAGGCGAATGGCTGGACCTGGTGAACCGTAAAAATGTTTCTTCAGATATCGCTCCTACCGCTGGTCAAATGGGCAGGGGCCTGGGTCTTGCTTTCGCATCCAAAGCTTTCCGGCGTTCTGCGGCCAAAGACCGCTTCTCGCATCTTTCAGATAATGGAAATGAAGTTTGTTTTTGCACGATCGGTGATGCATCCACTTCGGAAGGACCTTTCTGGGAAACCATGAATGCTGCCGCGGTTTTGCAGGTGCCCCTGGCCGTATTTGTCTGGGACGATGGTTACGGCATTTCAGTCCCAAAAAAATACCAGACCGCCAAGGCTTCCATTTCACAGGCCCTGAGCGGGATGCAAAAAGAAAATGGAGCCAATGGCATTCATATTTATAATGTAAAAGGCTGGGATTATGCCGGCATGTGTGAAGT
>CBDUBK010000325.1:0-3787 GCA_965365375.1 uncultured bacterium
TTTATCTGCTTTCAATACCATCTCACCGTTAACGGTAATAGGACTGATCCGTCCTGATTCAGCATCAACTTTCACCATTTTTCCATCACTCACCACAAAAAGACTTTTGTTATCACTGGAGACACTCATGCCACCAGGGCCTCCATTCAGTTTGGCAACAAGCCTGGTTTCTTTCGAACGTACATT
Organism: uncultured bacterium; assembly: GCA_965365375.1. GTDB lineage: Bacteria > Bacteroidota > Bacteroidia > Chitinophagales > Chitinophagaceae > Flavisolibacter. The sequence goes on from CBDUBK010000325.1 coordinate 187, forward strand.
GGTCATCCACAGATCATAGCCTGTTTCCATACGGGCGATGAAATACAATTTCTCGCCATCATTGCTCAGCATATAATCAGAGATATTTCCGGAATTGATGGTCAGGCGCATTTTGCGGTTTTCCAGTCCTTCGAAATACGGGGTCCAGTCTTTTTTAGGAGCAGAAATTTTATTAGAAGTATCTTTTTTCGCAGCTTCCTTATCTTTTTCCTCCCTTTCTTTTTCCAGGGAATATTCATCCTTGGAAAGTTTGAATTTGTCATAAGCTTCCTGGTCAAAGAACATGGCATAAACATCGAGTTCCCTTGCGCCCTGCAGGGCCAGAGGTCTTTTACCATCCCGGTCAGAAACCCATAGCAGGGCCTTTCCACCAAAAGCCCATTTGGGCTGGAAATCAAAAAATCCACTGTTGGTCAGGTTCTTTCTTTCACCGGTACCATCTGCTTTTACCAGTGCTACTTCAGCAGCCGGCCAGCGGCCTTCAGCTGAGTACAAAGCCACCCATTTTCCATCAGGTGACCAGGTGAAGAACTGGTCGCCATCAGAATAAGAAAAGTTCACACCATGAGGCACGAGGGTCCTGCTTTTTTTGCTGGCGATATTGTACACCCTGATGATATTTCTTTCTTCCAGGTAAGCGATCTCTTTGCCATCAGGTGAAAGTTCAGGTTGAAATTCCTCAGCATCTGTTGCTACCACGGCTTCTTCCTTGACAATGGTAGAAGCATAGAAATAAGGTTCTTCCTTTCTTTCAATGGAAGCTTTATAGATATCCCAGCTGGAACCACGCTCTGTTGAATAGTAGATTGTCCGGCCATCAGGGCTGAATTTCACATTCCTTTCCTGCTGCGGTGTATTGGTGATCCTTTTTGTAAGTCCGCCTTCAACCGAAGTCACGAACACTTCACCCCGCACTACAAAAGCGATCTCTTTCCCATTGGGTGAAAGCGCGGCCTGGGTGATGCCTGTATTCACCGGCAGAATTTTATCATCACCACCTCTTGTATCTGTATTGATAGTGATTTTAACTTTCTGCGGGCTGGAGCCATCTTTCAGGGTATAGATCTCACCATCCTGTGAAAAACAAAGAGTGCCTTCAGCTGATCTTGTCAGGTGGCGGACAGGATGGCTTTTGAATTTGGTAACCTGGCTGATATTGGACTGCCCGCCGATGGTTCCTTTATAAATATTCTGGTTGCCGTCTTTTTCACTCAGGAAATAAAAACTGTTGTCATCGCTGCCCCAAACCGGTTCACGGTCTTCTCCTTCAAAACTGGAAACCTGCAGGTATTCATCTTTTTTAGTATCGTACATCCAGATATCCCTGGTAACTGAGGAAGTATGGTGTTTACGCCAGGCATCTTCGAATCCTTTCCTGTCCTGGAATAAAAGTTTATCACCTGTGGAATTGTAGCGAGCGAACTCAGTACCTGCTGAATTGAACATCACGGAACGGCCGCCGGCAACAGGCACTTTATACAGTTTCTGGAAGATGCCCCGCTGAGGAAAACGTGCGGAAGTGTACACATCGTTCCTGTTGGTACCAAACAAAACTGATTTTCCATCCGGGCTGAAATCATAAGGCACATCGTTGGCAGAATGGTGCGTGAGTCTTTTAGCTTCGCCACCGGAAGAAGGCATGATATAAACATCAAAATTCCCGAAGCGGTCAGAAGCAAAAGCGATCCATTTCCCGTCGCGGCTCCATACGGGCATGTAATCATGTGCTTCATGCAGGGTCAGGGGAATGGCTTCACCACCGGCAGCGGCCACCTTGTACAGGTCACCCTTATAGCCGAAAACGATAGTTTTCCCATCAGGCGAAATGGAGGGATAACGCAACCACAAGGGGTTGGTTTGTGCAATGCTGCTAATGGAAAATAGCAGCGCAGCACAGGCGAACAATCTTTTCATATGCTTTGGTTTAATTTTATCGGGGATCTTACTAAAGTTATAGACTGGAACAGATGGAAAGGAAAAATTTTGAAGAACGGTTAAGGCAACATGCGGGAAACTTTCACCCGGTGATCCCCTATAAAGAATCAGACAGGTTTTTGTTGATGGACTTCACCCTCGCCAATACAGAACTGGATGAAAAAACCTTAACGGATACAGGATTATTTTCAGATTGGGTGAACCATAAGCTGGAGGCGGCAGGAGCCAACTATGGGATTCGCGGTTATAATGAACACCGCACGATCTATAGCAGGAGCGATGTTTTTGGTTCGGTTGAAGATAAAGCAGGTGAACCGCGGAGGCTCCACCTGGGCATTGATATCTGGGGACCTGCGAGGGTAGCAGTAATGGCCCCACTCCCGGGGAAGGTTCACAGTTATGCTTTCAATGATGCATATGGAGATTATGGTGCCACATTAATCCTGGAACACCAGCTGGAAGGATTGCATTTTCATACGCTTTACGGGCATTTATCACTTGATTCAATCAGCAATAAACATGAGGGGCAGGAAATAGGCAAAGGAGAAATCATTGGAGCTTTTGGCAATACAAAGGAAAATGGCCACTGGCCTCCGCATTTGCATTTCCAGGTTATTATTGATATGCAGGGTAAAAAGGGTGATTATCCCGGTGTATGTAAACTTTCAGAAAGAGATTTTTACCTCGCTAATTGCCCGGATCCGGATGTTTTGTTAAACATGATGGATAAAGTCCTTTAATTCAATGAAAGTAGTCCGCACCAGGAAAATCCAATAAGCAAAATAATACCAAGTGACAATAACATCGCCTGTCCATAGATCTTCGTTTCCTGGTTGGCCAGCATGAATAGTGCAGCGATGATTTCTATTATAATAAAAATTCCTGCGAAGACCAGACCATGTATAAATCCTTCCAATCCATCGTTTGCCGGGATAATTGTGAGTGCAAGTATCAGGAACAGGTTTACTGCTATTGCTATTAAAGTGTATTTAAAGTAAGGCTTCATTAATTACTGCATAAGAATAACCCAGTCAGCAATAACAGCCCTGTCCCCAGGAGGACGCCTTCACCATAGTGCCTGGTTTTTTTGATCAATAACAGGATCAATCCAATAAAAAAGCTGAAAATACTGATCACCAGGTGGCCCAGTCCAAGGCTCATGCTGTCGCCCGACCTGTCAGAACCAAAAATGATTATTTCTGCTATTACCAGTGTACATAAGGCAACAATCATCTGAATTTTCATATGCTGACCTTCTTATTCATTTCAGTTTCAAGGATCAGTTCTTTCAGCCGCTGTTCCTTATCGTCCCTGTAGAAAAGATTCATGGTTTCAAAAGGTATCACTCTTCCATCCTTATGTACAATATGCACACAGCTTTTCTTGATCGCCCTCACATCAAAATCATAAGCATCGATGAAACGCATGATAATGATACGGAAAAGATTGTTGTAACTGAGCCCTGGAGCGTGCACCTGCGGCAGGCAGCATAGTAGCTGGTTCATGTTTTCTTCCACCCGGTCAACGGATATGCCGGTACTGAAAATTTTGAGTAGCTGTTCATGCAATTCACTGTCCTGCTCATACACAATCGTATTGCGGCTGTTGTTCAGCAGGTGTGCCGGGTCCACATAGCGGGTCATGGGTAAAACCGTTCCATTCAGCT
>CBDUBK010000326.1:0-3780 GCA_965365375.1 uncultured bacterium
TCCAGCCAGGACTGGAAGTTGTTTTCACGATACGCATCTCGGGTGAAGATTTTGTTTTCCGCAAACCGGTCCGCCATAAATACACAGACCCGGTTAAAGGAGAATTGTACCAGCCACTGACTGTGATCCCTTCTGCCAGTCTTGTTACTTCTCCGGAGGTTCTTGTTTTCAGGAAAAACCAGCAGGTAAAATCACCGGTGATGATACAGGTGAATGCCAATAAAAAAATAAAAGGGGAAAGTGAAAGTCATGTCCGCTCCATGCAGTATGACCTCACTAAAAAAGAAGAAGCATTCAACCTCGATAAAGGTGGGGCAAGAACTTACAGCTTCGAGCTTGACAGCAGGGAAATGAAGCAGGTGGAAAAAGATTATCTCTATGGTTCTGTACATTATGGTGAAGGCAAGGAAATGGAATCTGCTTACCTCGCCATGCAAACCATCAGCTATGACCATATTCCAACCATCCGTTATTTTTTCGCGGATGCGGTGACCTTGCTCAACATAGATCTCAAAACGCAGGGTAAAAGAATCGGTTATATTACCGGTGCTGGTGACAAGGTGCCGGAAGCACTGGAACAAATGGGTTACGAAGTGATCCCGCTGGGTGAAAAAGAACTGTTGCGGAATAATCTTGAACAGTATGATGCCATCATCAGTGGTGTAAGGGCTTATAATACCAATGAATGGCTGAACCGTTACCATGATAAACTGATGCGTTACGTGGAGCAGGGCGGGAACCTGATCGTTCAATATAATACCAGCAGTAACATCGGGCCGGTAAGAGCGAAGATCGGTCCCTATCCTTTTAATATCAGCCGCTCGAGAATTACAGATGAACAGGCGGAAGTCCGATTCATCAATCCCGGGCACCAGGTGCTGCATTTTCCCAATGAACTGGGAACAAAAGATTTTGAAGGCTGGGTGCAGGAGCGCAGCATTTATCATGCGGCGGGGTATGACAGTAATTTCCAGCCGATATTCAGTATGAATGATCCTGGAGAAAAACCTGAAGAAGGAAGCCTGGTGATCGCAAAGCACGGTAAAGGATATTTCACTTATACAGGGTTGGTGTTTTTCAGGCAATTGCCTGCTGCGGTGCCGGGTGCTTACCGCTTGCTGGCAAACCTGATTGCGCTCAACCAGAAAAAAGAATTTTGATGGCTAATGAAAAACCTGACCGCAGGAGAGGGCAGATCGGATTTGTGGTATCGATAGTCATCGGGCTGATAATCGGTATATTTTTGAAGCGGGTGCATTTCGGGTTGCTGATTGGACTGGCGATTGGGTTGCTGAGTTCTGGGTTGCTTAGGAGGAGGTAGGAGGAGGTGGCATTTGGTTTTTTACCGCCAAGAAAGAAGGGCGCCAAGAAGGCTTTTAGCTATTGGCCTTTGGCCTTTGGCTTGGGTGGATGAAAGAACAGTTAGTTTTTTCACCGCAGAGAAAAGGAGAAAAAGAGATAGCGCAGAGGGTTTGAATTGAGTACACTACTTACCGTCCCGGCCTTGCTTTTATAAGTGAGAGAATAGCCGGGAAGGCGGGAAGACGGTAAGTAATGATTATGTATTCGATTATTTTTAAAAATCGCAGACAATAATAATTATGTTAATCATCCACGCAACAAATGACTGAACCGCACGATAAGATCCCGCTCTTTTCCTCCTGGACGCACTGGTATGTGCTGGTGATCGTATTCCTTATCGTCCTCATCATCCTGTTTTATTTTCTCACCAAAAATTTTGCATGACGCCGCTCGACTGGATCATCCTTGTGCTGACCCTTGTTTGCGTCATTATCTATGGTGTGTACCGCAGCCGCACGACACGTAACCTGGACGGTTATTTTTTAAGCAACCGTAGCATGAGCGGTGGCCTGATCCTGCTCAGTATCATGGGAACCCAGGCCAGCGCCATCACATTTCTTTCCGCACCCGGACAGGCCTATACAGATGGCATGCGCTTCGTGCAGTATTATTTTGGTTTGCCTATTGCCATGGTGGTGATCTGCATATTTTTTGTTCCCATTTTTCACCGGCTGAAAGTTTTCACTGCCTATCAATCCCTGGAGGATAGGTTTGATGGCAAGACACGCAGCCTCACCTCATTCCTCTTTTTACTACAGCGGGGATTGTCAACAGGCATCAGTGTGTTCGCGCCTTCACTGATACTCGCTTCTTTGTTTGACTGGAATATCTACTGGACCAATCTTTTCATGGGAGGACTCCTGATCATTTATACGGTCAGCGGAGGTGCAAAGGCTGTGGCCTACACCCAGCAATTGCAGCTCATCATCATCTTCACGGGTATGTTCCTCGCGGGTTACATGGTGGTGAATATGCTTCCTGCCAATGTTGGTTTTACCGATGCACTCAAGGTGAGTGGCTCACTGGGTAAAATGAATATTATCACATCAGGTTTCACTAAAAACGGTTTTAACTGGAGCGACCAGTATAATATTTTCAGTGGCATCATTGGCGGATTTTTCCTGGCCTTGTCTTATTTCGGTACGGACCAGTCACAGGTGGGACGATACCTTACCGCACGCACTATTGGCGAAAGCCGTTTGGGTTTGTTGCTCAATGGACTGGTAAAAGTGCCCATGCAATTCCTGATCCTTTTGTTAGGCGCGCTTGTTTTTACTTTTTACCTTTTTCATAAGGCGCCGGTATTTTTTAACCAGGCACAATTGTCAAGACTTGAAACTTCCCAGTATAAAGACTCCTTCCGGGTGGCCAGTGCACGTTATGATGCATTGAGCATACAGCGGCAGGATGCAGTCACTAAATTTTCACTGGCACTGGACCAGGAAGAAGCAACAACAATTGAGGGTTCAAAACTTGAATTGCAGGCACTCCAGCAGGAATCAGACAGTATCCGTAAAAAAGTAAAGGACTGGATCAATGCTTCGGGAGGTGATGGCAATGATGCGAACTATATCTTTTTGAATTTCGTGGTCACCTACCTGCCGGCCGGACTCGTAGGACTATTGATCGCTATTATATTTTTAGCCAGCTGGGGAAGTATTGCAGCTGCTTTGAATTCTCTTGCCAGCAGTACCATGATCGATTTCCACCAGCGCTTTTCCAAAAAAACCATTCTGCCTGAAAAAGAATACCGCATCTCGCAATGGTATACGCTGGGCTGGGGATTGTTTTGTATCGTGGTGGCGATGTTCACTTATAATGTGGGCAATAGTTTGATTGAGGCTGTGAATATCCTGGGTTCCTTATTTTATGGTGTGATACTGGGGATATTTTTGGTGGCTTTCTTTTTTAAAAAGATCAGGAGCGGGAATACTGTTTTTTATGCGGCACTACTTGCGGAGGCAGTTGTTATCCTGGTGTTCACAATGACCAGGATTCCTTCATTGGATTTTAAGCTTGGGTTTTTATGGTTGAATCCTATTGGGGCGCTGGGTGTGATATTTTTCAGTTTATTGCTAAGTCTATTCAATAGGAAGTAAAATCAAAAGTGATAAGCTGTTTATCCTCTTCAACATGGTTTAGTTTCTTTAGGAGAAATACATAGCCGGGAAGGCGGGAAGACGGTAAGTAGTGTATCATTTTCTAAATCTTATTACTGTTGATATGAGGCATAATTGATCCCAATGACTTTACTTACCGCCTTCCCGTCTTCCCGGCTATGCCTTTCCTGGCGGTATAAAAAAACCCGCCATCGGCGGGTCTTATAAAACAGTGAGTAGAATTTATTACTTCAGACTTTTCAGTAAATCCTCATTCAGCTTCACATAATCATCATTGGAAGCCTGCTTCGCCAGTTCC